>DASROG010000604.1:0-6462 GCA_035646995.1 Myxococcaceae bacterium | reverse complement strand
TTCCGCGGCGGGCCAGGTTCCTCTGGAACTGGATGCTCACGCCGATGCTCGCCTGGATCCTCGTGCCCTTCACTCGGCGGCTCGAGACGCTCGCTGCCGGTGCGGCGTCCGGCGCTGACCGGATCGGGCCAGGGGCGATGCAGGAGTGGCTGCTCCCATGGCTCCGCACCGCCGGGGAGGCCTGGGTACCTTCCGGCACGGGCTGGATCGCGCTGGCCCTGCTCTGCGGCTCGATCCTCGCCGCAGTTCGCTCCTCCGCGACCCGGCGCGTGCTCATCTCGCTCGGCGCAGTGGTCCTCGTCTGGGTCGGCTTCCTCCTGGTGTCGGGGCACGGCAACCTGCAGGCCGCGCTCGTCGTCCACCTCGCGCCTCTGGTGGCGCTCTGCGCGGTGGCCTGGGTCCCGGCGGTGACTCGCGCTTCCCGCCTCGTGCTCGGGGCCGGCGCAACCGCGGCTCTCCTCTGGGCGGTGCTGCCCCTCTGGAGGGGCCCGGAGCTGGTGGCGACGCTCTCCCGAGGATTCGAGAGCACCGCGAACGGCGATGCCTGCCGCGAGGTGGCGCGGGCGCTCCCCATCTCCCGCGGAGTGCTGGTCAACGAGACGGCGCCGGCTCGGTTCGAGACCTGCGCGCTCTGGGTGAAGCTCTTCGCCCGGGAGCGGGGCGCCCAGGTGCTCATCCGCGAGCCGTGGAACCGGCCCGGCCGCCACGAGGTCCTGCTGCTCGAGGACGGAACCGTCCCGACGGGTCTGCGAAGCGGGCTCGTCCCGCTGGGAGCCCAGGCAAACCACGGAGCTGTTCGCGGGGAGCGCTACCGAGCCGAAGCACCCTGAGTTCCGCCTCTACCGGAGCGGATTTCCGCGAATGGTGCTTCCGGAGCGTCGAACTGCTGCCCCCGTCGATCTGGCCTGCGCCGAAGTCGCCTACAAGCAGCGCCCAGAGGGACGAGCCAATGCAGGCAGGCCGTATTCCCCCGTCATGGAAGTGGTTCGCAGCTCTCGCGCTCGCGTGGCTCGCATGCAAGCACCCTCCCGGCGAGGCTCCGGGGGCCTTCCCCGCAGGAGTGACCAGGCCGCGTCTGGCGACCCCCATCGACTGGTCCTATCCCCCGGAGACGACCGCCCGGGTGGCGGGGGCGCTGAGCGTCCGGTGCGTCATCACCGAGGAGGGCCGGGCCGAGGAGTGTCAGGTCTCGAGGTCCATTCCCGAGCTCGACCCGTGGGTGATCTCCAAGCTGGAAGGCGCCTCGTTCGTCGCGGCGACCTATCGCGGCACGCCGGTTCGCAGCTCCTACCTCTTCAACATTCGCTTCGACGTGCCTGAGCCGCCGTCGAGGTGGCGCCCACCTGTCGACGCCAGCCAGATCGCTGCCTGCAAGGGCACCAGCGCCCAGGGTTGCATGGCTGCTGCACTCGGGCTCCTGTATCCCGACGGGGGAAGCCGCGAGGTGGACCGCGCGAGCCGATTGCTGGGCGCTGCCTGCGCTGCAGGTCTGGCTGCCGCGTGCCGCCAACTGGACGAGTCCTTCCTGGCACCACGCCTGCTGGATGACGTGTCCCCGCCGTCCAATTTGGAGTTCAGAGGTGCGGAGGGGGAAGTCGTCTGCTGGATCTCCGCGACGGGGCACGCCCGTGATTGTCGCGGGCCGGGCTCGGCGCCTGCCGCCTGGTTCATCGAGACTCTGACGCGTGCCCGATTCGCCCCGGCCAAGTTCGAGGGGGAGCCATTCGAGACCGAGTACGTCGTCGGTTTCTACTTCAAGCGGTACTGACCGCTGACTGCCACCCCACTCCGGGTGGCACCTCCTCCCACCGTGTTGGCCGGCGCCGGTTCGGGTAGGGTCGAGACTGCTCCGGGCTCCGTCTTCGCTCGAACCATGTCCGCCCTCCCTGACCTCGAGTCCTCGCCCGAGGCGGATCAGACCGCTCGCGAGTCTGCACAGCGACCGGTTGCGGTGCGCACCGAGAACCTGGCCGTCGTCTTCACCGACATCGTCGGTTACACGGCTCGAACCGGCCGGCAGTCACGGGAAGAGAACGCACGGATGCTGGCCGAACACGATCGGCTGCTCCTTCCCATCGTCCGCGCTTTCGGCGGGCGGAAGGTGAAATCGATCGGGGATGCGCTGCTGCTCACCTTTCGCTCTCCCACCGACTCGGTCCTGTGTGGAATGGCCCTCCAGGACCGCCTCGCCCAGCACAACGCCTCATTGCCCGAGTCCGAGCGTCTGCTCATCCGAGTGGCGATCAGCCTGGGGGAGGTCCGCCTCGAACGCGGCGACGTCTTCGGCGAGCCGGTCAACGTCGCCGCGCGGGTGGAGCACGAGACCCCGCCCGGCGAGGTCTGGCTCACCGATGCGGTGCAGCTCTCGATGAACCGGGCGGAGGTCCCGTTGCTGGAGGTCGCCACGCGGGAGCTGAAGGGGATTTCCCAGCCGGTCCGGATCTGGCGTGTGCAGCGAGCAGAGACGGGGCTCCCCTTCGGCGGCCAGGCTCTGGCCCGTGCCGAATCCTCGAGATCGCTGCTCGATCGCCTCCTTCCCCCGGCGGGCCTGACGGATGAGCTGAAGCGACTCTCGCCTGCAGCGTGGGCTCGGGGAATCCCGGGGGTCCTGTGGGGCACTGCCCAGCGCCGGCGCATCTTCCTCGGCGCGGCCGTGGCGCTGATCCTGGCGGTGGCCGTGACTGGAGTCTCTGCGCTCCGACCTCTCGCCCGCGCCGAGCGAGCCCTGGCTCACGGCGACGCCGATCGTGCCCTACGGCTGCTCGAGGGCCAGGACCGCAGCGCCGAGACGCTGGCCCTGCGGGGACGAGCGCTGACGCTCGCCAGACGCCCAACCGAGGCCCTCTCGGCCTGGGAGGACGCGGCCAGGCTCGATCCCTCTTCCCTCGATCGCCCGGAGATCCTCGGCGAGCTGGAGGAGGAGCTGGGCGGGCCGCGCTCGCAGGCTGCCGGGGACCTTCTCGGTCGCATCGGCTCACCCGGCGTCCGCCGGCTGGTGAGCGCCACCCGCTCCGACACCTACCGGCGGCGCTGGGCGGCGGTCGACGGCCTCAAGCGCATCCACCAGGAGGACAGGGTCGATCTGCGCGACGTCTACCTGGCCGACCTCAAGGTGAAGGACTGCAACGTGGTGACGCGCGCCGCGGGAAAGCTGGCCGACCTGGGGGACACCCGAGCCATCGAGCCACTGCGCGAGGTGGTCCAGCGCAAGGGCCTCCTGGGGCTGACCGAGGCGTGCGAGGCTCCGGCCGCGCGCGCTGCGCTGAAGAAGCTGGAGAACCGCTGAGGCCGGGCAGCTGAGGACGCTGGCGCGAAGTGTGCCCCGCGGACTCGGCCCTGCTCGTCCCACGGGAGGGCCGGGCGACGAACTCCTGGCTCCGCCCCGAGAATTGCAGAGTCGGCCGACCGGCTACATCGCGGAACCGCTTTCGTGCACGGCGTGCACCTCCGGCCCCGGAGCGTGCAGCCATTGCGGGTGAGTCTCGGGCGCGACGTCTGCGGTGTGGCTCACCACCGGACTGGAACCCCGAGCGACGCAGGCCAGCGCCACGTGGACCGAAGGCGGATTCGAGAATGAGCCCGTAACCCGGGTTCCTTCCTCGGGTCTCACGGTGTCGACTTCGGGCCACACGCGCGAGGTCCGTGCTCCGCCTCACGGGCGCGGAGCATCCGAGCTGGGCTCGGCGCATGCCGTGAACGGGCAGAGCGTTTGCATCCGCTGCACCTGATGAAACATCTCGGAAGAACCCAGCCTTATCGCGGACCCGATGGGTCGATTCTACCGGGCAGCATCGCCGAGGTCCGGTATCTGCGCCTCGGCGGCGTCGACCAGTGGGTGATGATCCGGGGCGAGAGCATCGCCAATCCTCCACTGATCCTTCTCCACGGTGGGCCGGGCATGCCCGAATCGGGTCTCTTCCGTCACTTCAACGCACCGCTGGAGAAGCACTTCACGCTCGTCTACTGGGACCAGCGCGGCGCCGGGAAGTCGTTCAGCCGGAGCATCCCCCGCTCGTCGATGACCGTCGAGCAGTTCATCGCCGACCTGGACGAGCTGGTCGATCACGTGCGCCGGCGCCTGGGGAAGGAGCGGGTGGTCCTCTACGGGCACTCGTGGGGGTCGGCGCTCGGCGTGCTCTACGCCGCTCGCTTCCCGGAGAAGGTCGCGGTCTACGCGGGCAGCGGCCAGATCGGCGACTCCGCCGCCGCCGAATCCGCGTCCTACGCGTTCGCGCTCGCCGAGGCAGAGCGCCGGCACGACCGCACCGCGCTCCGGAAGCTGCGGGCGATCGGCCCCCCGCCATACAGCGCCCGGAAGCTGTTCACCGAGCGCATGCAGGTGAGCCGGCTCGAGCGTGACGAGGCGGCGACCTCCGGGTGGACGATGTGGCGGGCCATCCTCGGACGCCCCGAGTCGTCGATCCTGGATCTGCCCAACATCATGCGCGGCTTCCGGTTCTCGCTCCAGGCGATGTGGGCCGAAACCTCCTGCCTGGATCTCCGGAAGCTCGCGCCCGCCTTGCAGATGCCCGTCTTCTTCCTGCTCGGGCGAAAGGACCACTGGGTTCCCCCCGAGACGAGCGTCGCCTACTTCGACACGCTGGCTGCACCCGCGAAGAAGCTCATCTGGTTCGAGCAGGCCGGCCACGAGGTCTTCGTCGACGAGCCGGACGCGTTCAACGCCGCGATGGCGCAGCTCGTCCGGCCCGCCGTCGCATGAAACGGAGGTCGATCTCATGAGCACTGACGTTTCCGGCTTCGCGCTGCCGGGGTTCGAGCCGGTCCGCGACGCCTTCGTCCGGAACTTCGAGCAGGGGAAGGAGCTCGGCGCGGCATTCTGCGTCTTCCACCGCGGAGAGAAGGTGGTCGATCTCTGGGGCGGTATCCGCAACGGGGCCACGGGCGAGCCCTGGGAAGAGGACACGATGGTCCTGGTCTACTCCACGACCAAGGGCCTGGCCGGCCTGGCGATGGCGCTGGCCCATTCCCGTGGCCTGTACGCGTACGACGAGCCGGTGAGCACCTACTGGCCGGAATTCGCCCAGCAGGGGAAGGAACGGATCACCGTGCGGCAGCTGCTGGCGCACCAGGCCGGGCTGTTCGAGCTCGACGAGCGGATCGATGCCCGTATCGTCGCGGATCCGGATCGGCTGGCGATCCTTCTCGCCCGGCAGAAGCCAGCCTGGCCAGCGGGGCAACGTCAGGCGTACCACGGCATCACGATCGGCTTTTACGAGAGCGAGCTCCTGCGCCGGGTGGATCCGAAGCACCGGACCCTGGGCAAGTACTTCGAGGAGGAGCTGGCGGACCCGCTGGAGCTCGACTTCTACATCCGGCTCCCGGAGACGGTCCCCGATTGCCGGCTGGCCAAGCTCCGGAGGGGCAGCATGCTTCGGGCCCCCTTCACCCTCCCGCTTCCCTTCTTCCTCGCGGTGCTGACTCCGCGCTCGCGCGTCCGCCGTTGCCTGAGGGGATCGGAGCTCCCGGAGGAGACGGACCGCATCTACGCGCGGAACCTCGAGGTGCCAGCAGGAGGCGGCGTCGGGACCGCGCGTGCCGCCGCGCGCGCCTACAGCGAGTTCGCCACCGGAGGGAAGGTGCTCGGACTGCGCGTCGAGACGCTCCAGGAGCTCATGGCGCCCCCGCGCCCACCCGCGGATGGCTTCCGCGACGCGTGCCTGAAGGTGGAGGTCCCCTTCTCGCTGGGCTTCGCGAAGCCGAGCGCGCAGAACCCGTTCGGTCACCCGACGTCGTTCGGCTGCCCGGGGACCGGAGGCTCCTTCGCCTTCGCCGATCCGCACGCGCAGCTCGGGTACGCCTACTTCCCGAACCAGATGGGGACCTCCCTGGAGGACCCGAGGGAGCTCGCCTTGCGCGCGGCGGTGTACCGGGCGATCGGCGAACGGCTGCCGTCCCGGACACGGACCACACCGCGAGGCTCGGGAGTGGGTGACCTGGTGACCACCCCGTCCTGAGGGCTCGGCCGGATACTCCTACCGGGCGCGGTCTCCGCAGGGGAGCGCCCGCAGGCCCGGGGCCACGACCGAGCGGGTCGCCGGACGTCCCAGCGCCACGACCACCGCCGCGGCGAGGTAGAGGACGCCTGCGCCCAGCATCGCGAGCTGCACTGCGCGGATCGGAGCGCGGTCAGCGACGAAGAGCGAGGCGAACACGGCGACCGCGGGCACTTCCTTCCGGGTCCTCGGGCCGCTTCTGTCGCTTCTTGGCCTCGGCGCGGGCCTGGTGGCCCCGCCGATGAACGCTGCCATCCTGGCCAGCGTCGAGCCAGGACTCGCCGGGATCGGCAGCGGCGTGCTCAACGCCAGCCGTCAGATCGGTACGGCCTTCGGGGTCGCCGTGTTCGCCTCGCTCTTCGTCGCTGACCGCGCTCCGATCCGCGCAGTGCAGCTCGCGATGCTGGGCGCAGGCGTCCTCTACCTCGCCGCGGCGGTGGTCGTGGCG
>DASROG010000603.1:0-7198 GCA_035646995.1 Myxococcaceae bacterium | reverse complement strand
ACCCGGTGCTGGTTGCTGCCGTTGGTCTGCCAGTTGGCGAAGAAGGCCGGGGTGGTGAAGAAGCCCGCCCGGGGAATGGTGACCACCACCGCGTTGCTGCTCCGCAGCCTCGCCAGGTCCCAGAAGACGGTCGGCGCCTCGCCGGTCCCGGGCGCGTGCATCGTGACCTCGCGCCAGTCGGTGAAGTCGGTGTCCAGGAACTGGGGCGCGGTGTTGAAGGCGCGGCAGGGCAGGGTCCCGCTCCCGGTGAAGGTCGGGTCGTCCGGCACGCGGCCGAGCAGGAGGTTGAAGAGGTCCCGCGAGAATTGCCCGCGTGGCTTGAGCGCGCGGGTGGTGCTGTTGGGGGCGGTGGCGCAGCCGGGGAAGGTCCCGGCGTCCGCAGTGGCCGGCTGCACGCCCCACACCTGCGTCTCGAGGTTGGCCGGGTTCACCGTCCCGGTCGGCACTCCGAGCTGGACGGTGAAGCCGGCGTCGGGCCGCTCCGCGGCCGGGAGTGACAGGTAGTAGCGGTCGTTCACCGAGCCCCGGTCGGTCACGCCCCGAGCGTCGATGAAAGCCAGGTAGCTCATCAGCGCGGTGGTGAGCTGCAGCTCGCGGGTCCGGGCGAGCTCGTTGAACGGCCTCCCCGCGGCGGTCCAGGCCAGCGCGGTGCGGGCGACGCTCTCCCGGATGTTGGTCACCAGATTGGCCTGGGCCGTCCCGTTGCCATCGAGGCTGTCCCCGTTGCCGATCTGATCCACCAGCTCGGTCTTCGTGATCTGCGTCTGCTGGAACGCCTGCATAAAGAAGACGCGCAGCTTTGCTTGGGCCTCCGGCGCGGCGATCCACCCGTCCACCAGGCCCCTGAGCGCTGCCGGGTCCGCGGTCACGGCCGCGAGTTCTGCGGGCGTGGGCGGGACGCCGGAGATCAGATTCTTCACCTTCGCCAGGTAGACCGGAGGAGCGACGGCTTCCCACGGCGTGAGAGGCACATCCGGGGCTCCTGGTGTGCCACCACCCGGCGGGTCGCCCCCGGATGCGCCACCGCCGGTGAGCTTTCCCTCGCAGCCGCTGGCGGCGAGGACCATCGAGAGGACGCAGGCCAGTCGTCGGAGATGCACGCGCATGGAGGTCCCCCGGAACAACCACCCCAGCCGGGGGCAACAGTCTCCCACGGTCGAGCCCACCTCGTGGGCTGGAGGCGTGCTGGGATGCCCGGGGATGTGGGAGTCCTCTCCACACGAAGCCGGGTGGGCCCGGGCGATCGCCGTCGTGCTGCTCGCGCTCCTCGGTGCCGGAGCGGTCGCCACGGCCGTGGCCGCGGCCCAGTACCCCGGCGGCACCTGGATGGATCGGAGCGCGGAGGGGCACTCCTTCTGGGGGAACTTCCTCTGCGACATCGCCCGCGATCCCGCGCTCGACGGCCGCCCTCACCCGGGCGCGGCCTGGGGCCGGTGCGCGGAGTGGGCGCTGATCCTGGCGCTGTGCCTCTTCTTCTGGATCGCCCCGGCGCTGGTCGAGCCTCGCCGCCGGCGCCGGACCATCCGCCTGCTGGGCGCCGTGGCGACTCTCGGGCTCGCGCTGGTCCCCATCACCTCGGGCGTGCCGCACGCGCTGGCGCTGATCGCGGGCGCCGGGCCGGGATTTGCCGCCACGTTGCTGGTGTTGCGGGGGTTGCGTCACCTCCCGGTGCTGGCGTGGCTCGGAGCGCTCGCCCTCGGCCTGTCCGCCGTGGAGCTCGTGCTCTTCCTCGGCTTCCACGAGCGCTTCGCCGCGACGAGCGTCCCGCTCGCCGTTCCGGCTGTGCAGCGCCTGGCACTGCTCGCCGCGGTGGCCTGGATGGCAGGGTGCGCGGTTGCCGTGCTCCGGGCTCCCGCCGGAGACCGGCCGGGTTGACCGGGTCTCTGCCGTTAGGAGGACGGGCTCGCCCGGGCCTCGTCGATCTGCTCCCCCCGCGCCACGTAGACCGCGGCGGCGAGGTCACCGACCACGTTCAGCGTCGTCCGGCACATGTCCAGGAGGCGATCGACGCCGAGGATCAGCCCCAGACCCTCGGGAGGGATGCGGAACATCCCGAGGATCATCGCGATGACCGGAAGCGAGCCCGCGGGCACCCCGGCGGTGCCGATGCCGCCCAGCACGCAGATGAACATCACCACCACCTGCTCCTGGAAGCTGAGGTGCACCCCGAAGAGCTGGGCGATGAAGAGCACCGTCACCCCCTCGAAGAGCGCGGTGCCGTTCTGGTTCATCGACGCGCCCGCGGTGAGCACGAAGCGGGCGACGTTGGGCGGGAGGCGAAGCTGCTCCTCGGCCACCTTGAGTGACGTCGGGAGGGTGGCGTTGGAGGAGGCGGTGGAGAATGCGGTGATGGCCGCCATCCGCACATCACGGAAGAACTGCACCGGGTTGCGCCCCCCGAAGAAACGCACCGACAGCGAGTAGACGACGAACATGTGTAGCCCGAGCCCGAGCAGCACCACGCCCACGTAGGCGGCGAGCTGGCGCAGCACGTCGAATCCCAGCCGGGCGGTCATGCCGAAGAGCAGCGCCGCAACGCCCACCGGCGCCACCTTGAGCACTCCGTTGATGAGCACCAGAGAGACCTCGTAGAGGCCGGCGATGACCTCCTTGAGCCGCTCGGCCGCGGGGGCCCGCGTCAACCCCAGCGCGATGCCGAACAGCAGCGCAAAGAAGATGAGCCCGAGGTAGTCGCCGGTGGCCGCCGCCTTCACCGGATTGTCGGGGACGATGGCGACCAGGAGCGCCGCGGCCGAGGCGTCGCCGGGCGCGCTGGCCGCCTTTGGCACCACGCTGGAGCGGGCGAGCGCGCGCACCTCGTCGCTCATCCCGTCGCCGGGGCGGAAGACGTTGACCAGCACCAGTCCGATCAGGACGGCGATGCTGGAGACGATCACCGTGTAGGCCAGCGCCCGCGCCCCGAGGCGACCGAGGTGCCGGAGCTCGAGGTCCGCCACTCCCATCACCAGCGCCGAGAAGATCATCGGCACCACCAGCATGAAGAGGAGGCGGAGGAAGATCTGGCCGATGGGTCCGGTGACGTTGGTCAGGGTCCACTGGAGCCACGCCGCGTCGCCGGCCACGGCCCTCGCCAGCAGCCCCAACCCTGCGCCGATGACGAGCCCGAGCAGCAGCCGGCTGTGTTCGCGCATGGGCGGCCCAGGTTAGCCCAAGCCCGTGCTCGAATCCGGAATTGAGGTGGGCTCGTATCGATGGTCGTCGATCCGAGGCTCCCGGGTTCCGGCCTGGCGCAGACGCTGGCCGCGGTCGGGGAGGTGTGCCCGCCCGCCGTCAGCGTGAGACCAGTCGGAGGTGCCGCCGGATGGGGGCCCAGCGCTGACGCTGGACGGTGCGGACCAGTGCGCCGACTTCCCGAGGAAGAACCGCTGCAGTCGGTCGGTCCGGCCGATGGCCCGGGATCGCGCCATCGCCGCTGCGGTGGAGACGAGGTGAGTTTGCTCAGCTCCCGTCGATCCCCGAGAGCAGCTCGCGAAGGACCCACGGAAGGTCGGCGCCCGCCTCGCCCAGCACCCCGAGCAGCGAGTCGAGATCCCCCTCGATGCCCCGGAATCGCCTCCGGAGCGCGGTCATCACCCGGGCCCGCGCTGCACTCAACGCGCGGGAGACCGTCGACTTGTGGGTCCCCACGCGCCGGCCGATCTCCTCCAGCGTGAGGCCCTCCAGCACATAGAGGGCGAGGAAGTGGCGGGTCCGCGGCTCGAGCGTGGCCAGCGCCTCGACCAGCGCCGCCTGGATCGCGGCCTGCTCCGAGCGGCGGAGCAGCGACAGCTCGGGGTCCGGTCCCGGTGCGGCGAGCTCGGCCAGGCCCCGCATCTCCTCCTCGCCCTGAGGCCTCGCCTCGAGCAGGTTCAGCGCCACCCGCACCAGCACCGAGCGGAGGAAGGGATCGAGCCCGCCGCGTCCCTGGTACTCGGCCAGCTTGGGCAACCGCGGCCCCACCAGAAGCCGCTCGCGCGTCCGCTGCAGCGCCTCGGCTCGGAGCTCGTCGTCCGGCCGGAGCCTCCGGAGCGCCCGGGGGAGAAGCGCCCGGAGTCGCGCGTCCAGAAGCTCCAGCGCGGGAGATCGACCCTCGAGGGCCGCCGCCACCAGGTACAGGTCCCCCACGTGCGTCGGCACGCCCTCGGCGTCGATCACCGGGCGACGGCGAGCGAGGAAGCGGAGGAACGCCGTGGAGTCGACGTGGAACCCCGGATGCGCCTTGCGCGCGAGGTCCAGCGCACGCCAGCCATGAACCAAGAGAAGAGCGCCTTCGCCCAGATGGCCCGCCGGGGCGCCAGGTCCCCCCTCGAGGACGCAGTCTGCCTCAACCCTCGCAATTCTGGTGCACCCGATGCAGCCAACGTGCTCCGTCACGCCGCAGACCGGCCAGGCGAGAGTGCCCCCTTTGCGCACATGCCGCTACACGGGTTCCCTCTGTTGGGCCTCGTGCAAACCCTGCTGCTGGCGACCGGGACTGTCGAGAGGAGGACGCCGGTGGGCGCGCACGTGCTGGTGGTGGAAGACGAGGCGGACCTCAGGTCTGCCCTGGTGGAGCTTCTGTCCATCTGGGGCTACATGGTCAGCGCCGCGAGCGACGGTCGCGAGGCGCTCGAGCGGCTGCGCGCCGGCCAGGAGCCCGTCGTGATGCTGCTCGATCTCCAGATGCCGGTGATGAACGGCGACGAGCTGCTCGACGAGGTGACCCGCCACCCGCCCTCAAGGCCGCTGCGCATCATCGTGCTCTCTGCGAACCTCGACGTGCAGCGGCGCCAGGCACACGACCACGTCGCCGCTGCGCTGAACAAGCCGGTGCCCGCCGACCGGCTGCACGCGACGGTCGACGCGGAGGCGCACGCGCTGGAGTGAACGCGCCGAGCGGGCGAAACCGTCACGCACGCGGCGCCTGCGTCCGCTGACGCTGCGCAGCGGCAGGCGGAGCGGAAGGGGGTGGGCTCCGGACGCTCTTTGGCTTAGAGACGGGGCCGTGGAGCCGACGCAACAGTCCCCCGTTCCGCGTCCGGGCCGGCTGGCGTTCTTCCGCGCCGCCGTCGGGCTCGGGGTCACCGCCTTCGGCAGCAGCCAGCGCATGCAGGCGCCGCTGGAGGCCGCGCTGGTCCGCGAGCGGCGGTGGGTAACGGATGAGGAACACGCCGGGCTGCTCCGCGTGCTCGAGCTCTTCCCGGGCGCCCCGTCGGCCAACACCCTCGCGCTGGTGGGGCAGCGCCTGGGAGGCTGGACCTGGTCGCTGCTCGGCTACCTCGGCTTCGTGCTGCCAGGCGTCCTGGTGACCGCCGTGCTGGCCTGGCTGTACGTGCAATTCGAGCTGGGCGCGCGCCTCGAGCCACTGTTTCGCGGCTTTGGCGCCGCGGCGGTGGGAGCCATCCTGGCGCTCACGCTCCGGCGGGTGCGGGGCTCGGTGCACGCCCGGTGGCAGATGGCGGTGGCGGGAGCGGCGCTCCTCCTCACCGTGGCGGGCAAGGCCTCCCCGACCGAGGTCGTGCTGCTCGGTGCCGCCACCGGCCTGGCGGTCGAGCTCGGGTTCCGTCGCCGGCGCTCGCGGGGACCCGACGTTCCTCCGCCTCCGACCGAGGGAACGAGCACGGTTCGCTCGGTCGCGCTCGCGGCGCTTCCGGTGCTCGGGGCGGTGCATCTCACCGGCCTCGACGGCCAGGTCGTCCAGGCGCTGGTGCTGTACTTCCGGACCGGGCTGGGCGCGTACGGCGGGGGCATCGCCATCATCCCCCACCTGAGCGAGCGGCTGGACGCGCTGGACTGGCTGACTCCGCGCCAGCTCGCCGACGGCGTGTCGGTGGCCCTCCTCACCCCCGGTCCGGTGGTGCTGGTCGCGACGTTCGCCGGCTACGTGCACCACGGCTGGTCGGGCGCCGCGGCCTCGACGCTGGCGCTCCTGGCCTCCCCCTGGGTGCTGGTGCAGCTGGCCGGCGGATGGCTGGCGCGCGTCCGCGAGCACCCCTTCGTGCAGGCTGCAGCCAGCGGGCTGCTTCCCGCGGTGGTGGGGCTCATGGGCTCGGCCGCGGTGGTGCTCGGCGGCATCCCGGAATTCCACCAGCCCTTCACCCTGGGCATCGCCGGCGCGGCGGCGCTGGCCCTGGTCCGCTACGACCTCAACCCGGCCTGGGTCGTGGCCGCCGGCGGCGTGCTCCGGCTCGCGCTCCATCTGGCGGGCGTATGAGCCCCGGCTCCGCGGCTTCGCGCATCCTGGTGGTCGAGGACGACCCCGCCATCCGCGAGGCGCTGAACGAGGTGCTGGTGGACCTCGGCTACGAGGTGGTCTCCGCCTCGGACGGCCGGTGCGGTCTGGTGCTCGCCGCGGAGCAAACGGCCCCCTGTCCCATCCTGCTCGACTGGCGGATGCCTGTGCTCGACGGACCCGAGTTCCTGGCCCGGCTTCGGGAGCTGCCGCGAGGCAAGGAGTTCCCCGTCATCCTCTCCACGGCGGACCGGTCGGCCACGGGCGCCGAGGTGGGCGACCAGGTGGCCGGCGTGCTCAGCAAGCCGTTCGACCTCGATTCGCTGCTCGCGGTGCTGAAGCGCGTCTCGCCGCGCTCCCGCGGCTAGAAGTTGCCCGCCAGGCTCAGGGCCCCGCCGCCCGGCAGCAGCGTGGCTCCTAGCCGGACGCCGGGCTCCTTGCGGATCTGAGCGTTGTGCTCGCGGATGAGCCCCATCAGCTCGTCGCGCGAGACCGGATGGGCGCTGTACGCGCTGGAGGCGATGCCCAGGACCGCGCCGCCGAGGACCAGCCCTCCGGACCAGTAGAACCGCGAGCGGAGCTGCGCGTCCCGGTCGTCCCAGCACTTGGGATCTCCCTGCTGGCAGCCGTGGATGAAGAAGGCGCTGATGCCCACCGCGATGCCGGAGACGAGGAGCAGCGCGCTCCCCGTGCCCATGATCCGCTTGGCGGCGAGCCGCCGCTCGTACTCCTCGGCCAGGTCGTTGCGCCCCAGCGCGCTGTAGAGCGAGCGGCCCTTCAGCGGGCGCTTCTCGGGGCCCATCACCGGGACCTGCACCATCGGGCCCCATCCCCGGTTGCCCTCCACGTGCTCCGGCCGCCACTCGAGGCGGATCAGCCGGTCATCCACCTGAGCCGACTGGGGAGGTGGCTTCGCCCTCTTCACCTTGCCGGGCGGTGGAGGCGGGGGAGGCGCAGACCCGAGGTCCGCCTCGCCACCGACGGTGG
>DASROG010000602.1:0-2340 GCA_035646995.1 Myxococcaceae bacterium | reverse complement strand
GTCCCTGCCCGCCGCTCTGCCCCCTCGCCGAAGCGAGCGCCGAAGCCGGCGCGAGCGCGGGCTCCGGCCGCGCGCACCAGGCCTTCCGACGAGGCCCCGACCACCCTGCCCGTCGACGTGCAACCCGGGGCCGTCGACGAGGCGCTGCGGAAGGTCACCGAGACTCTGCGGCACTGGGCCAACGCCGGCCGCTACACCAAGGTGCGGTTCAAGTTCCGGGGCAAGCCTCTGCTTCCGGACCTGCCGCTCGCTGCGGTGATGGCCGCCGAGGGGCTCACCTTCTACTGGACGGGCATCCTCCGCGCGCTGCTGGTCAACGTGGCCGGCCGGAGCGTCCTGGACGTGGAGCTGGTGAACGACTCCGAGCAGCACGTGCAGAAGGGGAAGGAGGAGCTGCTCAGCGGGGAAGTGGACCGCGCCCTCTCCGAGTTCCGAAGCGCGCTCGCCAAGCAGCACGACAATCCGCGCGCCCACCTGAACCTGGGCATCGCGCTCAAGCTCAAGGGCGATCGCGCCGGTGCCCGGGCCGCGCTGGAGAAGGCCAGGAGCCACGACCCCGACGGGCCGGTGGGCAAGGAAGCGGAGCGCTTGCTGCAGGGCCTGAACGGCGGGCCGGAAATGGGGGGGCCCGGTCCGGCGTAGATCGCTCGGTGGACTTCCTCCTCAACGTTCTGTGGGTGATCCTCGGCGGCGGCTGGCTGATCTGCCTCGAGTACCTTGCCGCCGGCGTGTTGCTCTGCCTGACGGTGGTGGGCATCCCCTTCGGGCTGCAGTGCTTCAAGCTGGCGAAGCTCGGCCTGGTCCCGTTCGGGCACGACTTCGACGAGGTGCCCGGCGCCGGCGTGGGCAGCTTCGCTTTGAACGTGCTGTGGCTGGTGGTGGCGGGGATCTGGATCTTCCTCAGCCACCTGGTCCTGGGCGTCGGGCTGGCGCTCACCATCATCGGGATCCCCTTCGCCGTCCAGCACCTGAAGTTCGGGATGCTCGCGCTCGCTCCCTTCGGGAAGCGGCTGCAGCGCTGACCGGGACTCGGCGTCAGCGGCAGGCGCGCCAGGTTCCCACCGCCAGCACCAGCATCGCGATCAGCCCCCCGGGCGGCGCGTGGAGCAGGACCGTCCAGGCCGCGGTGTACAGGGTTCCGTAGCCCACGGCTCCGAGGAGGATGCCCGAGGCGACCGGAGCCGTGCTGCCGTGGAGTCGATGGCGGGCGACGAGCAGCGAGCCGCCCACGATGAGCACCAGATCGGGCAGGGCGAACGCGACGAACGCAGGGTCAAGACCGCCGTAGGGGAAGAACCACTCCCGGGCCGAACGGGTGATGAAGACCAGCACCCACCAGGCGAGCACCGCGACGGCCTGCGCCACGAGGAACGCGGCGGCTCGCCGGTCCGTTCTCGATCCGGCCTGCGCGACGGAGGTCACGCGGTGGACTCTAGCCGCCCGTTGCGTCAGCGCGCGAGCGAGGTCAGGACCTCGGAGGCGTGCCGGTCCGGTGGGAACACCGGGTACCAGAGGCGTTCGATTCGCCCGTCGCGCTGGAGCCAGCTGAGCCGTGCAAGGAGCAGGTGGCCACCGACGGTGAAGGTGGGCAGCCGGAGCGCGTCGGTGAGCGCGTGCTCGGCGTCGCTGAGCACCGGGAACGGCAGGTGGAGCCGCTCGGCCAGCTCTCGCTGGTACGCGGGTTCCTGCGTGCTCAGCCCGAACACGCGAACGCCGAGCACGCCGAAGTCCTTCGCCAGGTCCCGGAAGGCGCAGGTCTCTGGCGTGCAGCCCCGGGCGCCGGGGATGAGGTCCCAGTCCGCGACCAGGGGCGGCTGTCCGGGCCGCCCGGTCCGGGGATAGGCGAACACCACCGCGCGTCCCGGAATCGTCGAGAGGTCGATCCGCTCGTCGGTGGTCGCCTGGAGAGGCATGGCCGGAAGCCTCGTGCCGACGAGGTGCCTCGCGCGACCGTCGTCCACCGGGCGTGGCAGATCGCCCGGCAAGGTGTACACGTCGTGACCGTCGCTCACGACCGGCTCTCTAGCGCCCGGAGCCGTCGACCAGCCAGCCCAGTGAGAGGTAGCGAATCGCCCACGACCCAGACCGGTTCGGGGTGTCGCTCGGGAGCCGGATGCGCGTGAGGGCCACGCTCCGGCCCGGGCGGACCCCCGCGCCGCGCGGCCACAAAGCGAGCGAGCAGGCGTGCAGACGGACCCAGAAATCCCCCCGGGAAGCCCTGCCCTCAGAGGGGCCTGGGCACCCGAGGTGCCAAACACCTCGTTACGCCTCGGTGGCCGCTTGAAGGGCCGATTGACCCAAGGGTTCCGGGCAGTTAGGTAGAGGTTAGCCCCTCATGTC
>DASROG010000601.1:0-4413 GCA_035646995.1 Myxococcaceae bacterium | reverse complement strand
GGTTTGGCGGGTGCGGTGGTCGGGGCAGGAGTACCGGACGTCGCGCAGGCGACCAGGACCACGGGGACGAGCGCGAGGGAGGCGAGTCGGTGCATGGCGGTCGTCCTCCTCACCGAGCCGAGGCCGTGCGGGCAGCGGGGTTGACGATGAGCACCACGCGGGAATCGCGGGCGAGGACACGCCGCGCGGCATCCTGCACCTGCGCGGCGGTCACCGCGCGGTAGCGGGCGACCAGCTGGTTCACGAAGCCAGGGTCTCCTCGCCACATCTGCATCGCGTTCAGAAGATCCGCGCGGCTGCCGTCCCCGTTCAGCCGCTCGACCCCCCGATACAGCCGCGCCTCCAGGTTGCGCTGGGCGCGCCGCAGCTCGGCGTCGCTCGGAGGCGTTCTCGCGAGGCGCTCCAGCTCGGCATCGAGCACGGCCTCCGCCTCCGCCGGGAGGTGTCCGGGCTTCACCGTCACCCGGATCTCCGAGGCGCTGCCGAAGGTGGCCTTGTTGGTGGCCATGTCCACCTCCTGGGCCAGCTGCCGGTCGAACACCAGCGCACGGTAGAGACGCCCGGTCTTCCCGCCGGCGAGGACCTCCTCGACCATGTCGAAGGCGAACCCCTCGTCGGTCCAGGCGGGCGGCGCGATCACCCCGACGAAGAGGCGCGACAGCTGCACGTCGTCGGTGAGCGTCTCGCGGATCTGCCGGGCCACCGGCAGCGTCTGCACCGTGGGAGCAGGGGGCTTCGGCCCGCGAGGGATGGGGCCGAAGTACTTCTCCACCAGCGCTCGGGCCTGAGCCGGGTTGAAGTCGCCGGCGATGACCAGTGTCGCGTTGGCCGGAACGTAGAAGGTGCGGAAGAAGGACTTCACGTCCTCGAGAGTCGCGGCCTGGAGGTCCTCGTGCGAGCCGATGACGGCGCCGAAGTAGGGGTGCGGCTTCGGGAACAGCAGCTCGACGAGGCGGATCTCCGCCTTGCCGTAGGGGGTGTTCTCCACGCTCTGCCGGCGCTCGTTGCGGACCACGTCCCGCTGGGTGTCGAGCTTGGTCTTGTCCAGCCCGTCGAGGAGAAAGGCCATCCGCTCGCTCTCCAGCCACAGCGCGAGCTCGAGCCGGTTGGAGGGGAGGGTCTCGAAGTAGTTGGTCCGGTCATTCCAGGTGCTGGCGTTGAGGTCCGAGCTGCCGGCCGCCTCGAGAAGTCCGGCGAAGTCCTGCTCGTTCCCGGGACGATGCTTCGAGCCCTGAAACATGAGGTGCTCGAAGAGGTGGGCGAAGCCGCTCCGGCCCGGCGCCTCGTTGGCGCCGCCGACGTGGTACCAGAGGTTCACGCCCACCGTGGGAAGTCGCTGGTCCTGCGTGAGGATGACGGTGAGGCCGTTGGGCAAGGTGTACGTCTCGAGCTGGACCAGGGGCGGCGCGGCGGCGAGCAGCAGGCTCGCGAGGAGGGCGGTCATGGGTGTCCCGGGAACCGGAGGATGGCCGGCACCATTGCACCATTCGCCGCGGTGGAGCGACCACCCGCTGCGGCCAGCGCTGCGCCGGCAGCGGACGGGCGAGGACCGCGGTCGCTGCACGCCCGCCGGAGGAGCGCCGGCGTGGGCGTGGGAGCTGGGCGAGTGGTCCACGCCATGAGAGCCTTGCCCGCATGGCGCTGACCACGGCGGTCCTGACTCCCGCGGCGTGGAGAGACGTGGAGACGCTGTTCGGACCCCGCGGGGCCTGCGCGGGGTGCTGGTGCATGTTCTGGCGCCTGGAGAAGGGCGAGCCCTTCGACGCGCTCAAGGGCGAGGCCCTCCGGGAAAGGTTCCGGGCCGGGGTGCTCGAGGGACGGATCCAGGGCGTGCTGGCCTACGACGCCGGAGTGCCGGTGGGCTGGGCGACCTTCGGTCCGCGAACCTCGTTCGCGCGGCTGCAGCGCTCGCCGTCGCTTGCCTGCGACGACCCGGAGCGGGTCTGGAGCGTGCCCTGCTTCTTCGTCCGGCGCGAGCACCGGGGCCGGGGCGTGGGCCGGGCGCTGCTCGATGCCTCGGTAGCGGAGATGCGACGCCGGGGAGTGCCGGTCGTGGAGGGTTACCCGGTGAAGCCCACCGCCTCCGGTGCACCGATCCCCGCCGCGTTCGCGTACACCGGGACGCGCGCCCTGTTCGAGGCAGCGGGATTCCGGCCCGAGCCTGGTTCCGAGAAGTTCAGTCGCGTGCGTGTCCGGCGCGCCCTCCGGCCACTGGCGCGGAGCGGCCGAGGAGAGCCCGCGGGGCGAGGCCGTCGATGAACGTCGGAACGGCTGACGCAGGTGCCCCTCCACGCGGTTTGCGTGACCGTCCCCGCTCCGGGTGTCGACCTACTCGCCTCGTCCGCGGTGTGTCCGAAGCCCAGCGACGTCAGGACCCGGGTGACAGCTGCCCGAAGAGGAGGTTCAGCGCCAGCGCCAGCACCGCGGTGTTGAAGGCGAAGGAGAGCAGCGCGTGTCCGAGGGTTGCCCGCCGCATCCCCGACTGCGTCACCGTGATGTCCGACACCTGGAAGCACATCCCGACGGTGAACGCGTAGTAGGCGAAGTCGAGGTAGCAGGGCATCTCGGTCCCCGGGAAGCCGAGGCCGCCGAGGTCGCCGTCGTCGCGGTAGTACAGGTGCGCGTACCGCATGGTGTAGGTGGTGTGACAGAGGAACCACGCCGTGACCACCGCGAGCAGGCACAGGAGGCCCAGCTCGTGCTCCGCCCGTGGGGCCATGGTGCGCGCGTTCCGGAGCGCCACCGCGGCGGCGAAGATGCTGACGGTGCTCCCCAGCACCACCACCGCCCAGGCGAAGGTGCGGCCCACGTCCTCGGCTGCCGCTCGACGCGCAGTCACCTCCGGACCGGCAGTGAGGATGATTCGCCACACCAGCACCAGCAGCACCGCGGCCGCCACGTCCCACCCGGCGACGGTGCGGAGCGGGCCCCCGACCCGCCCGGGAACGGCTGCCGCTGCCACGCACCCCGCGACGATCGCCAGGAGCAATCGCCCCACCGCGCGCCGCGGACTCCAGAAGGCGGCAGGGACGTGGACCGCGGGGGTCCCGGTCTGGACAGTCATGCTCACTCCGCGGAAGGGGGCCTACCCCGAACCTTACCGGCGCCGGCTTCCTCCGTGGACCTCTCGTGCCTAGCGTGGATCCGCATGATCGCTCTCCCTGCCCTGGTGGAGGCAGCGCTCCGGACGGCGGAGCTGTTCCGGAGAGCGGCGGAGATCGCGCGGCGCCAGGCGGAGCTGACCCGGGCGCGTGCCAGGGCGAGCCGGGCGGTGGCGGAGGCCGAGCGCGAGGAGGCGAGGCTCACCCGCGACCCGGTCCACGCGGCTGCCCGGACGCACCGGGTCAAGCTGCTCGAGGACGAGGCACGGGTCTTCGAGGGGGAGGCCGAGGTGCTCGACCACGAGGTGGAGCGGCTCCTGTCGGAGGCGCGCACCGCCCAGAAGCGGGCCCGGAGGCTCTGAGCGGCGCCGCCGTTCCGAGGGCAACCCCTCGCCGCGTAGGTCAGGCGCTCTTCTGCAACCGCGGCGCGGATTCGGCGAGCCGGTGGGCGATCTGGCCGAGGGTCCGCACCGCCGCCTCGACCTGCTCCAGGTCCGGATTACCGGTGTTGAGCCGGATGCAGCTCCGGTACCGTCCCGTGGAGGAGAAGATGGGCCCGGGCGCGACGCTGATGCCTCGCCGCAGCGCCTCCTCATGCAGCTTGAGTGCATCGACGCTGGCCGGCATCTGGACCCAGAGGATGGCCCCACCCTCGGGCCGGGTCATCCGGGTGCCCTCGGGGAAGCTGGAGCACACCACGTTCCGCACGTGCTCCATCTGTTTCGCCAGCTCGCGCCGGAGCGAGCGCAGGAAGCGGTCGTAGCCGCCCTGTTGCAGGAACTCGGCGATGGCCATCTGCGGCAAGGTCGGCGTGGCGACGGTCTGGGCGAACTTCAGGAGCTCGAACCGCTCGCGAAAGCGGCCCGGGGCCGCCCAGCCCACCCGGAACCCGGCGGCGAGCGTCTTGGAGAAGCTCGAGCAGTACAGCACGTTGCCGGTGCGGTCGAAGCTCTTCGCCGCCCGCGGGCGGGCGGGGCCGAAGTACAGGTCGCCGTAGATGTCGTCCTCGATGAGCGGCACGCCGGCGCGCTCGCAGATCCGGACCAGCGCTTCCTTCTTCTCGTCCGGCATGCAGCCGCCGAGCGGGTTGGAGAAGTTGGTCACCACCAGCACCGCCTTGATCGGCTGCTTCTTCAGCGCCACCTCGAGGGCATCGAGCTGCATGCCTTCCCGCGGATGGGTGGGCATCTCCAGCGCGCGGAGCTCCAGCATCTCCAGCGCCTGCAGCGTGCCGTAGTACGCCGGGGACTCCACCGCGACGATGTCCCCGCGGCAGCAGGTGGCGAGCAGGGACAGGTGCACCGCCTCGGCC
>DASROG010000600.1:0-8680 GCA_035646995.1 Myxococcaceae bacterium | reverse complement strand
CACCGTGCTCCACTCCAGCGCGGTCCCGGACTCGCTGGAGCCGAACAGCGACAGGGTGATGGGGAAGATGATGGTGAGGCCCAGCGTCGCCCAGATCACGCCCACCCCGCCGAGGTACTTCCCGAGCACGATCTCCCATGGCCGCACCGGGGCGGTCATCAGCAGCTCGAAGGTCCGGTTGCGCTTTTCCTCGGCGAAGAGCCGCATGGAGAGGAAGGGCGCAACGAAGAGCGTGACGACTCCGATCACGTCCCAGAGCTGGACGACGATGCCGTCGGTCAGGTTCTTGAACTGCCCGTACTCGGGCGGCAGCCGGGCCCAGCCGTACACCCGGGCGAGCCCCTGCACCTCCTTGAAGGTGGCCAGCAGATTCACGAAGAAGAAGGAGGAGATCCCGAGCATCGCGGTGAAGACCACGTAGGCCCACGGCGTGCTGAAGTAGATGCCCAGCTCCTTGCGGGCGATGGCCAGCGCGTTGCGCATTCGGGTCGTGCTCCCTCGAGACGTCAGGCGGCGGCGGTGAGCTTGAGGAAGATGTCCTCGAGCGAGGTCTGGTCGCCCTGGCCCAGCGCGTGGGTCAGATTCCGGATCTCGTCGAACGCCACCATCCGTCCCTGGTTGATGATCAGCACGCGCTCGCAGGTCACGGTGACCTCCGAGAGCAGGTGGGTGGAGAGGATGACGGTGTGCTGCCCGGCGAGCCCCTTGATGAGCTGGCGCACCTCGGCGCGCTGGCTGGGATCGAGGCCCTCGGTGGGCTCGTCGAGGATCAGCACCGGCGGGTTGCCGAGCAGGGCCTGGGCGACGCCCACCCGTTGCCGGTACCCCTTGGAGAGGTTCTGGATGAGCCGCTCCATCACCTCGGCGACGCCGGTGGAGTGGGCGACTCGCTCCAGCTCCGCGGCCAGCTGGCCACGCCGGACGCCCTTGATGGCGGCGACGAACTTCAAGTACCCCCGGACCGTCATCTCCGGGTACAGCGGCGGTGTCTCCGGCAGATAGCCGATGCGCCGCTTCACCTCGTAGGGGTCCTCGAAGACGTCGAACCCCGCGACCTTCACCGTCCCGCCGGTGGCGGGCAGGTAGCCGGTGAGGATCCGCATGGTGGTGGACTTCCCGGCCCCGTTGGGCCCCAGGAACCCGAGGATCTCCCCCTCGGGGACGCTGAAGCTCAGGTCCTCCACCGCGATCCGGTCGCGGTACCGCTTGCTGAGGCCGGTGACCTCGATCATCGCCGTCATTGGACTGTCATTTCTCGCGAGCGGGCGCGCGATACTATGGCTGGGCACCGGTCTGTCAACACGCGGCGCGCACGGGTTCTTTCCGTGGCCCGGTGGGTGCATCGACATCGACCCGACATGAGCGTCATCGTCCAGAAGTTCGGAGGCTCCTCGGTCGCCGACGTGGAGCGCATCCGCAGGGTGGCGGCGCGGGTGGCGGCCAGGCGAGCCGAGGGGCACCAGATGGTGGTGGTGGTCTCTGCCATGGGCGATACCACCGACGAGCTCCTCTCCCTGGCCAGGCGGATGTCCTCGGATCCCCCCCGCCGAGAGCTGGACATGCTCCTGACGTGCGGGGAGCGGATCAGCATGGCCCTCCTCTCCATGGCGTTGCACGAGCAGGGGGTGCCGGCGATCAGCTTCACCGGCAGCCAGAGCGGGATCATCACCGACGACGCGCACTCGCAGGCGCGGATCGTCGAGGTGCGGCCAGTCCGCATCCGGGAGGAGCTGGGGAAGGGGAAGGTGGTCATCGTCGCCGGCTACCAGGGCGTCTCGCGCAACCGCGAGGTGACCACGCTCGGTCGCGGGGGGAGCGACACCACCGCGGTGGCCCTCGCCGCCGCGCTCGAGGCCGAGGCCTGCGAGATCTACTCGGACGTTGACGGGATCTTCTCCGCCGACCCGCGGGTCGTCCCCGAGGCGAGGAAGCTGGAGACCCTGGACTACGGGACGATGCAGGAGCTGGCTGCGGCAGGCGCGCGGGTGCTCAACGCGCAGGCGGTGGAGTTCGCGCGGAACGCGGGCATCGTCATCGAGGCGCGGAGCACCCACGGGGGCGGGACCGGCTCGCGCGTCGGTCCCGACCCGGCGCCGGTGAGGGCGGTGGCCACCGACACCGAGATCCGGGTGCTCGAGCTGGCGGACGCCCAGCTGGAGCCGGTGCTCCGCCGGCTTGCCGAGGACGACGTCCGCCTCCGGCTGGTGGCCGGGTCCTGCGGCGCGACGGGGCGGCTGCTCCTGGTCATCCCTCTCCAGGACGTGCACGGGGTGGAGACGTTCGATGAGAGCCTCCGGAAGCTCGGGGCCGAGCCCCGGCCAGGCCTCGGGACGGTGACGGTGGTGGGTCCGGCCGTCGGGACGGACTCGGCGGTTCTCGCCCGGGCGCTCGGCGTCGCGGCTCAGCAGGGGATCCGCGTCCATGCGCTCAACGGCTCGCCCTTGCAGCTGACGTTCGTGGTCGACACCCCCCAGGTAGGTGCGCTGGCCCGCGAGCTCCACCGCGCAACGGCCTAGGGAGGCGGGTTCCAGAGGGCGAGGAGGTTGCAGCCCATGCGGACATCCTCGGTGACTCGGAGGCTGGGGGGGAGCTTGCTCGTCGTGGCGCTTTCAGGGTCGTGTGGCGGGGCGGACCCCGGGAGGGCACCCGGGACCCTGACGTTGCTGGGCGACATGCTCGTTCGTCGCTCACAGCACACGGCGACTCTTCTTCCCGACGGAAGAGTCCTCATCGCCGGCGGAGGAACCCCCGAGCAACCTGGGCGCAGCGCAGAGATCTACGACCCGTCGAGCGGGGCGAGCGTCCACGCTCCCGATCTCGTCCAGCCACGCGCCGGACACACCGCGACCGTCCTGGCCGACGGCCGAGTTCTGATCGTCGGTGGGCTCGGGGCGGTGACCAGCGCCGAGCTCTACGAGCCGGCGAGTGGAACGTTTCGTCTGACCTCGGCACCGCTTAGGGCGAGGTCGGATCATGCTGCGGTTCTTGTTGCGAATGGCAAGGTCCTCGTGCTCGGGGGGGATGTGTCCGGTGTCGGTGCGTTGCCGACGGCGAGCGCCGAGCTCTTCGACCCCGAGACCGAGCGCTTCCGGGAGATCGCGCCGATGCTGACCCCCCGCCGTCCCTACGGAGTCGTCGCTCTGCCGGACGGCCGATTGCTCATCGCCGGTGGCACGACTACCGGGAAGGAAATCACCTCCGCCGCGGAGGTCTACGACCCGGAACTGGAACGCTTCGAATCGGTCTCCTCTCTGACCACCCCCCGGGAAAAGCATGCCTCCGCGCTGTTGCCGGATGGCAGAGTGCTCATCCTCGGTGGGAATCAAGACCCGAACGGCGATGGGCTGAACAGCACCGAGATCTTCGATCCCTCCGTCGACCGATTCGTTCCCGGTCCTGAACTCCGACAAGGTCGTTACAAGTTCAGTGCTCTGGGACTTCCTGATGGCTCCTCGCTGGCCGTCGGAGGAGCCCGGTTCCTTGCGGAACGTCTCGATCGCGGGTTGCTGCGCTCTCTTCTGGTCAGCGACGAGGAGGCGCTCCGGTTCTTCCCCGCGTTGACGCCGCTCGACGGAGGCCAGGTCCTCATTTCCGGTGGCTATGCTGCCGGCGGTTCCCAGGCCTCCGTGTGGAGGTTTGCTCCCTAGGGAACAGGCCGGAGATCCAGCTCGAAGCCGAAGACCTGGAGCTCTCCCGGGACTGCGGTGAAACGAGCCGGGATTGCCACTCACCTCACGGGTCGAACCCGTACGCACGCCGCAGCAGGTCCTCCGCGGTTAGCCCGGAGCGCCGCGCCGCCTCGACGTCGAGCCCGAGGCCGTGACCGCGCCCACGTCCAGAGAGGCGCACCGTCTCCTCCTGAAAGACGCCGTCGATCGGGCAGCCCGGGAGGCGGAGCGCCGCGCGGACCCGCTCGCACGGCAGGCGCTCGACCCCGGCGGCCCGGGTGACCTCCACGGTGCGTCCGTCGCCCTGCAGGCGCTGCGCGTCCCCGAGCGCCGCCCGCACCTCGGCCCGGGAGCGACGGACCTCCCAGGGCTCGTCCCCGCCGCGGAAGTACGGGAGCCAGTCACGCGTCGCGAGCTCGGGAAGGGCGAGAGCGCGGGTGACCTCGGGAGTCGGCGCCGCCGTGCCGAGGAATGCCTGGCAGTGGGTGGTGTCGCAGAGGGGGCGGCGGGCGTGCCGCTCGACGTGTGCGTCGTGCGCGATGACCCGTGCCAGCGCGACCGCCACCTCGCCAGTAAGCCCCGCGTGCTCCGCTGCGAGGACGCCCGCGACGTAGGAGGCGAGCGTGGTGCGGAAAATGACCTCCGACCCACGGCGGGCCCGTGCCTCGCGACGGGTGGTGCCCGTCTCGGGCTGTCGCTCGGGAAGGGGCCGGAAGGAAAAGACGCCGGCGTACGGACGCGGCTCGCTGCCAGCGACGCGGACGCTCCACGGCCGACCGGCACAGAGGCTCGCTCCGTTCCGGAGCGCCGTCCGGAGGGTTTGCCATCCGGAACTCAGATCCTCGCTCCGTCCGCCTTCGACGCGCACCGCGCGGCCGGTGCAGAGGATGCTCACCCGCTCTGATCCGACGAGTCCGAAGACCTGGACCTCGACCGGAGCGTCGTCGCGGTTGTAGTCGGGCAACGGGACGGATCCGTCCGCGATCTGCACCCGATCCGCATCTGCCTCGATCGCGAGCCCGTCGACGGTCCGCCGGTCCCACCGCCCGAGCTCCGCCCGGATCCGGACCGCGTCAGCCAGAGCGCGCGCCGAGCGCTCCGAAATCGCGAGCTCGTTCGCCAGCGCGTCGATGGCCTTCGAGCGCGGGAGTGGGAAGTCCTGCCCGGCAGTCACTTGACCCGAATGGCGCGAGAGGACCAGCACGGCCCTCGGTGCATCAGCGGAGGCCGGCCCCGGCGCCAGCAGCGAGGGCGCGAGGAACAGCGAGACCAGGGCTCGGGCGTGGACCATTCGGAAGCCGGCCGGCCTGTGCACTCCCTTCGCCAGCCGCGGAGGTGCGACCTGTATGCACACGATCTTCGGAAGAATGTGCACGCAGCACACGGATTTCTCGTCGGGGAGGAACGCCCCGGGCTCCTCCCGGCGCGGCCGATTTCCTGTCCGCCTGTGAGCAGGCACGCTTCGCGGCCCGAGAACATGGCGCCGCCGGGGTGGGTCCCCGACCGCGGGAGCGACGGCGGAGCAGCAGACGGCCGCCGGGACGGGGCGACACTCTACGACGCCGGCCGGACCAGCCGCCGCGTCGGCCTGCCGTCCTGCTTCGTCCGCCGGAAGTCATCGGTCCGCGGGGGCAACGAGACGAAGTCGCACATCTCGCAGAGCCGGCTGTAGATGCGCTCGCCGATGCGCTCCACCAGGAGCTCCTCGCGCTCCTCGAGCGCCTGCGACGGTGCCTGGTACCCGCGTGGGCCCGGCGAGGGCGCCCGCTCGCGCTCGAGCGAGAAGTTCGTGGCGACGATGGTGGTGAGCCCGGAGTTGTAGCGACGGGCGATCAGCTCGTCGAGCGTCTCCATCTCGAAGGGGCTGCCGCGGCCGCGGCCGAGCTCGTCGATCGCCAGCACGTCGGCGTCCACCAGCCGGGCGATGATCTCCCCGCCGCTCTTCCCCGCGTTGAACCCGCGCCGGATGTCGGCGAAGAGCAGCGAGATCTCCCGGTACTGAGCGGAGGCGCCCCGCTCCAGCACGAGGTATCGCAGCGTCGCCGACAGGAGGTGCGTCTTCCCCGAGCCCACCCGGCCGGAGATGACGAACCCGCGCGCCGGGCGGTCGCGCCGCCACTCCTGCGCCATCGACCGGGCCACTCCCAGCGCCTGCTCCAGCGCCGCGGTCTTCTCCTGGTCGTCTCCCTTGGCGCGAAAGGTGGAGAAGCTGCTCGTGGCGTGGTGGGCAGGAATGCCGACCTGCGCGAAGGCAGCTACCCGCTGCGCGAGCAGCCGGCACACGCAGGGGGACAGCGCCTCGTAGCTCTTCACCCCCACTTTCTTGCTGAACTCGACCTGACGCGAGGTGTAGACGAAGCCCCGCCCCTCGCAGTGAGGGCACGGCTCACGGCAGCTGCACACCCGCGCCACCGCCCGCGCCCGCCGCCCCTCTCCATCGCCCGGCCCGGGCTGGACTTCCGCCTCGACCCGGTAGCCGTCACCGCGGCACACGGGGCAGGGAGAGGAGGTGGCGAGGGCTTCCATGTGGTCGTGTGGCCTCAGTCGCGACGTCCCCAGGTGCGTGGCGATCTGCCGCGCATTGCTCGGGGCCGAGGAGTCGCGTCGTGTACCACTTCGCAGCGCTCGGTGCGCAAGATGGACAAGCGTTCCCTGCGCGCACGAACGATCACCACAGGACGCTCGCTGATCGCGAACACGCGTTCCACAGGAAGCCCACCGGTTTCAGACACCATCGTCCTGTCCCGCCGTCCGCGCGCCCACGCTGCGCAGCTTCCAGGCCTCGATCTCCGCGTCCACCTCCGGACGGCACGCGCGGAGGGAGCGCGGGGCGGCCCCGGCCGGACCGTTCCACCGCGCCCGCTCGGCGGCGCGCAGCAGCCCACGTGCGACCACCTGCAGCGGTACGCCCTCCTGCGACCACTCGCCAAGGAGCTCGCGGTCCAGGACGCCGAGCGCCAGCCCGCGCCCTCGCACCACGGCAAAGAGCACTTCCACCTGCTCGGCGAAGGTCGAGGTGGGCGGAAGGAGACTCATTCCTCACCTCTGGTTGAGCAAGCGACCGACCGAGGGGTGGGCCAGGTTGACCTCCCGTCGAGAGGTTGAGGATGATGCCGCTGCAACTCCGAAAGATTTCGCAACACGATCAATGGCTTGCCCGCTCGCCCGCAGACCCGGCTTGGCGCCTGGGCACAAGGGTCCGGAGTCCACTTCCACATGCGACGCTCCCTCGTCCTTCTTCTGACGGTTCCCATGTTCGCGCATGCGGCCGACACGGCCCGCGCGCCCAAGGAGCAAACGCTCGGAAAGAAGCAGGAAACGACTCTCGACACCTCGCTGGCCGGCGACATCACGCGCAAGAAGGAAGACACCGGCGGGGCCGCGCTCGAGTACGACCAGTTCCAGCTCGGCGTCGAGCGGCAGATCAACGACAAGCGCCACGCCCAGATCGATTCGCTCCAGCGGATCATCGAGCTGTCGGGCGACTCGAAGGAGACGCCGGATCTCCTCTTCCGTCTCGGTGAGCTCTACTTCGAGGAGTCGCGCGACTACTTCTTCCAGGCCAACCGCAAGGACGACGATCTCATCCGCGGCCTGGCGACCAAGGACGTCGCGGCCCAGGAGAAGGCAAAGAAGGAGAAGGCCGCGCTCATGGTCCAGCGTGACGCCAACGCGAAGCTGGCGGTGAACCAGTACACGCAGATCGTCCAGAAGTACCGGGACTACCCGCGCACCGACGAGGTGCTGTTCTTCCTCGCCCACAACCTGATGGATCTGAACGAGGAGAAGAAGGCCCTCATCGCCTACGGGAAGCTGGTGAAGGACTACCCGAAGTCGCGCTTCGTCCCCGACGCGTACCTGGCCTTCGGCGAGTACTACTTCAACAACAGCAAGGGTCGCCGCGACTGGCTGCTCAAGGCCCTCGAGGCCTACAAGTCCGCGGCCAACTATCCCGAGAGCGCGATCTACGGCTTCGCCCTCTACAAGCAGGGCTGGTGTCACTTCAACCTGACCGACTACCCGCGGGCGATGGACCTCTTCAAGGCCACCGTCCTCTACGGAGAGTTCGCCGGGTCCTCCGCGCTGGAGAAGCAGGGCGGCGCCAAGGGCAAGAACACCCTCATCCGCGAGGCGCGGAACGACTACGTCCGGGCCTACGAGCGCGCCGACTACAAGCCGGAGCAGGCGAAGGAGAACTTCAGCACCGTCGCCAGCAACCCCGACGATCGCTTCGGGATGATGGAGCTGCTCGCCAACCTCTATTACGACGCGGGCAAGGACACCGAGGCGGCGCTGGCCTACAGCTTCCTGATCAAGGAGAAGCCGCTCATCGCCAAGACGCCGGACTGGCAGAGCCGGATCGTCGACTGCGTGCTGCGCGCAGGGAACAAGAAGCAGACCGTCGCCCAGATCCGGAAGCTGGTGAAGGTCATCGGCGAGGTGGAGGCCTCGGGCAACGTCAAGACCGAGGCGGACAAGAAGCACATGGCCTCGGCGAAGGACCGGTCCGAGCGCACGCTCTCCAACATCGCGGTCAACTGGCACAACGAGGGCCGGAAGACCCGCGACGACGACACCTTCGAGTTCTCCAACGAGGTGTACGGCGACTACCTCACGCTCTTCCCGGACAACAAGAAGTCCTACGACCTGCGCTTCTACTGGGGCGAGCTCCTCAACGACTACCTGCGCAAGTACGTCGAGGCCGAGCAGCAGTACACCGCGGTGGTCACCCAGGACGGCAAGGCGATCGACGCCAAGCAGAAGCCCGGCAAGTGGCTCCCCAACGCCGCGTTCAACGCCGTCTACGCCGCCGACGAGGTGGTGCGCCGCGCCGAGCAGAAGGGTGAGCTGAAGCCTCCCACCGGCGCCGACCTCAAGACGGCGGTGCCCTTCGCGCCCCAGCGGAAGCTGCTGATCGACGCCTGCGAGCGCTACCTCAAGTACCTCCCCAAGGGAGAGAAGCGGGTGGAGATCGCCTACCGCGCGGCGCGCCTGTACTACGACCACCACCG
>DASROG010000599.1:0-7846 GCA_035646995.1 Myxococcaceae bacterium | reverse complement strand
GCGCATGCGCCGCTACGGCTCGGGCGCCCTGCCCTTCCTCGGCCTGTCGATCACCTTCGCCGCGTTCGACTGGCTGATGTCGGTGGACCCGTTCTGGTTCTCCACCATCTTCGGCGCCTACTACTTCACCGGCAGCTTCCTCTCCTGCATCGCGCTGCTCACCGTCATCACCGTCCGCGCGCGCCACGAGCAGCGCCAGTTCGGTGGCCTGGTCACCCGGCACCACACCCACAACCTGGGCAAGCTGATGCTGGCCTTCACCGCCTTCTGGACCTACATCGCCTTCAGCCAGTTCATGCTGATCTGGATCGCCAACATCCCCGAGGAGGCGTCCTGGTACGTGATCCGGATGAAGGGCGGCTGGCGGAGCGTGGGCATCTTCCTGATCGTCACCCACTTCGTCATCCCCTTCTTCACCCTCCTCAGCCGCGGGCTGAAGTTCAACCCGCGGGGCCTGGCCTTCGTGGCGGTGTGGATCCTAATGGTGCACTGGGTGGACCTCACCTGGCTCGTGCTCCCGGCGCTGCACCCCGAGGGCTTCTACGTCCACTGGACCGGGATCACCTCGATGTTCGGCGTGGGCGGCGTGGCCATCGCCTTCGCCCGCTGGCGTGCCGCGGGCCACTTCACCATCCCGGTCAAGGACCCGTACCTGGCCGACTCGCTGAGGTACCAGCAGGCATGAGCACGACCGCGCAGAGCCAGCATCCGGCAGCCGGCCACGCCGCCGCCGAGGTGGTGCACGCCCAGCAGGAGATGAGCTGGCCGTGGATCATCGGGGTGGGCGTGGCCTCGATCGCCATCTTCGCCGTCGCGACCGTCTGGTCGACACACATCCTGAACAGCACCCGGGCCGAGATGCAGCCCGGTGGCCCTCCGCCGATCCCCAAGCAGGTCGACCAGTACGAGGTGGGCATCGTGAACCAGCGGGTGTTTGCCCTCGACCAGCGGGCGGCCCAGAAGCGGCTGCAGCAGATGGAGCGCCTGCGGAGCTACGGCTGGGTGGACCGCGAGTCCGGGGTCGCGCACATCCCGATCGACGAGGCGATGAAGATGTACCTCGCCGAGCAGAAGAAGAAGGGAAACCAGCCGAAGTGAGCCGTCCGGGGCACATCGCCTTCATCCTCGCGGCGCTCCTGCCAGTCGTGGCCGGGGCCCAGGTGAACGTGCCTGCCCCGATGCAGGGCGTGGACGTGATCGAGCAGCTCGGCGACCGGGTGCCCGAGGACGGCCGGCTCATCGACTCGGAGGGGCAACCCTTCCGGCTCGCGGACGAGCTGCACCGCGGGAAGCCGGTGGTCCTGGCGCTCGTCTATTACCGCTGCCCGCAGCTCTGCAATCTCACGCTCAGCAGCCTCACCCGGACGCTGCGGGACTCGGGGATGAAGCCCGGCCGCGACTACCGCGCGGTGGTGGTGAGCATCGACCCGACCGAGACCTCCCGCGACGCCGCGGAGGCCAAGCGCGGCCACATGCAGTCGCTGGGCGTCTCGCCGAACACGCCGGACTGGCGGTTCGCCACCGCGGCCGAGCCGGGGATCCAGGCACTGGCGCGGGCCACTGGCTTCAAGTACCGATACGATCCACCGAGCAAGCAGTACGCGCATCCGTCGGTGGCCTTCGTGCTCGCCGAGGACGGGCGGCTGTCACGGTACCTGTACGGCATCGAGTATCCGGCGCGAGACATGAAGCTGGCCCTGGTCGAGGCCGGCAAGGGCAAGGTGGGCACCGCGTTCGATCGGGTGCTGCTCACCTGCTTCAAGTACGACCCGGCGAAGCGCAGCTACGGCCCCTACGTGCTGGCGTTCATCCGCCTCGGGGCGCTGCTGGTCTTCGCCGCGCTGGTGGTCTTACTCACGGTGCTCTGGAGGCAGGACTTGAAGCTGAAGAAGCGACGGGGTGCGACGGCATGAACGAGCTCATGAGGCGGCTGCTGTTCCTCCCCGAGCAGGCCTCGACGTTCGCTCACGACGTCGACAACCTCCATTACTTCGTGATCACCGTCACGATGGTCTCGAGCCTGGCCGTGGGCCTGACCGCCATCGCCTTCTTCTGGAAGTACCGGCGGCGGCACGAGAATCAGGCCACGCCCTTCGTCGCTCCCACCGCGCTGTTCGAGGTGCTGGCGATCAGCGTGCCCCTGTTCTTCTTCCTGGTGTGGTTCGCCATCGGGTTCAGGGACTTCGTGAAGCTCTCCTCGCCTCCCCCCGAGGCGATGGACGTCTACGTCCAGGGCAAGCAGTGGATGTGGAAGTTCGCCTATCCCGAGGGCCCGAACTCGATCGGCGTGCTCCACGTCCCGGCCAACCGCCCGGTGCGGCTGCTGATCACCTCGCGGGACGTGATCCACTCGGTGTTCGTCCCCGCCTTCCGGGTGAAGATGGACGCCCTGCCGGGCCGCTACACCGAGACCTGGTTCACCGCCACCAAGCCGGGTCGGTACCAGATCCTCTGTACGGAGTACTGTGGTGCCCAGCACAGCAAGATGTGGGGCGAGGTCGTGGTCATGGCTCCAGAGGTCTTCGACGAGTGGATCAAGGAGCAGCAGCGGGGCCTGGTGACCCGCCAGGACGTGCTGGCCGACGAGACCAGCCAGGTCACCCAGCAGGGAAGCCTCGCCCAGTGGGGCAAGCACGTCGCCGTGGCCCAGGGCTGCATGCGCTGCCACAACGTGGACAGCCGCGAGCCGGCCACCGGGCCGAGCTGGGTCGACCTCTACCAGCAGCACACGAAGCTGGCCGACGGCCGGGAGATCATCGCCGACGAGGCGTACCTCACCGAGTCGATGATGGAGCCCAACGTCAAGGTCGTGGCCGGCTACCAGGAGGTGATGCCCAACTACCAGGGCAAGCTCAGCGGACCCGAGGCCGCAGCCATCGTGGAGTTCATCAAGAGCCTCCGGTCCGACCGGACCGTCCAGGCCGTCGGGGGTGAAGAGTAATGACCGCGCCAGTCACCACCACCGCCGCCGTTCCGCCGTCCGGCGCCGAGTTCCCCAAGAAGAGCTACCTGAACGACGGCACCACGATTCGTTCCTGGCTGCTCACCCACGACCACAAGCGGATCGCCCTCCTCTACCTGGTCGGCACCACCATCGGGCTCTTCCTGGGCGGCGTCTTCGCCATGGTCATCCGGCTCGAGCTGCTCACGCCCGGACCGACGATCATCGAGGCGCTGACCTACAACCGGATGTTCACCCTGCACGGCCTGATCATGATCTTCATGTTCATGATCCCGGCCATCCCCGGCGTCTTCGGGAACTTCTTCCTTCCGATCATGCTCGGGGCGAAGGACGTGGCGTTCCCCAAGTGGAACCTCACCTCGTTCTACGTCTACCTGGCCGGCGCGTCCCTGATGCTCTGGGGTTTGATCACCGGAGGGGCGGACACCGGCTGGACCTTCTACACCCCCTACAGCACCACCACCGCCACCAACATCACCCCGGTGATGCTGGGGGTCTTCATCATCGGCTTCAGCTCGATCCTCACCGGGCTGAACTTCATCGTCACCATCCACACCCTGCGCGCCCCGGGCGTGACCTGGTTCAAGATGCCCCTCTTCGTCTGGGCCATCTACGCCACCAGCATCATCCAGGTGCTGGCTACCCCGGTGTTGGGCCTCACCACGCTCCTGGTCGCGGCCGAGCACACCTTCGGATTCGGCTTCTTCGACCCGGCCCGCGGAGGCGACCCGATCCTCTTCCAGCACCTGTTCTGGTTCTACAGCCACCCGGCGGTCTACATCATGGTGCTGCCGGCGATGGGGGTGATCAGCGAGGTCATCTGCGCCGTCGCCCGCAAGAACATCTTCGGCTACAAGATGATCGCCATGAGCTCACTGGGCATCGCCTTCGTGGGCTTCTTCGCCTGGGGCCACCACCTCTTCACCTCGGGCCAGAGCGCGTTCGACGCCGGCGCCTTCGCGGCGATCTCGATGCTGGTGGGCGTGTTCACCGCGATCAAGGTCTTCAACTGGGTGGGGACGCTCTACAAGGGCGCGATCGCCTTCACCGCCCCGTTCGCCTACATCTGCGGGTTCCTCTTCTTCCTGGTGTTCGGCGGGATGACCGGCGTCGCGCTGGCCACCGTCTCGCTCGACGTGCACTGGCAGGACACCTACTTCGTGGTCGCCCACTTCCACTTCATCATGGTGGGGGCGGTGATCATGGGCTTCCTCGCCGCGCTCCACTACTGGTTCCCGAAGATGTTCGGCCGGAAGTACCCCGAGGCCTGGGGGCTCCTGGCCGCCGGGCTCATCGTCCTCGGCTTCAACGCCACCTTCATCCCCCAGTTCCTCCTGGGGAACGCGGGGATGCCCCGGCGCTACTACGAGTACCCTGACCGCTTCGCCGCGCTGAACGTGGCCTCCACCGCTGGCGCGTCGCTCCTCGCCTTCGGGTTCATCATCATCGCCATCTACCTGGCCATCGCCCTCACGCACGGAGAGGTGGCCGGCCGGAACCCCTGGGGCAGCCGCGGCTACGAGTGGGACGTCCCCTCGCCGCCACCCACCGAGAACTTCGACACGGTCCCCGTATTCACCCGGGGGCCCCACGAGTACCAGGACGTTCCGGAGGAGCTCTCCAAGGTGGGTCATGCAATCTAGCGCGGCGCGGAAGATGACCGCGGAGGGCTGGCTGGAGCCTCCCCCGCTCCCGCATCACTACGAAACCATCGAGAACCACCAGGCCGCGCTCCGCTTCGGGATGTGGTTGTTCCTGGGGACCGAGGTGCTCCTCTTTGCCGGCATCTTCGTCGGCTACTTCGTCTTCCGGACTTACTTCCCGGAGTCGTTCGAGCAGGCGGGGCGGCACCTCAGCCTCTTCCTCGGGACCCTGAACACCTTCCTGCTCCTGACCTCCAGCCTCACCGTGGCCCTCGCCCACCACAACGCCGAGCACGGGAAGAACCGGAACGCCTTCTGGCTCCTGATGGCCTCGGTGGCGATGGGCGCCGGCTTCCTCTGCATCAAGGCCATCGAGTACACGGAGAAGTTCCACGAGGGCGCGTTGCCCGGGAAGTTCTTCAGCTTCTCGGAGATCACCGCCCCCGGCGGGCCGGTGTTCTACGTGGTGTACTTCTTCTCCACCGGTCTGCACGCGCTCCACGTCATCGTGGGCATGAGCCTGCTCACCTGGGTGGCCACCCGCTGCTGGCGGAAGGAGTTCTCGCCCACCTACTACGCACCGGTGGAGAACGCGGGCCTGTACTGGCACCTCGTCGACCTGGTGTGGATCTTCCTCTACCCGCTGCTCTACCTGGTTTGACCACCATGGCCTCTTCAACCACCACCGCGGGCGCACACGCCGCGGCCGCGCACAAAGAGACCAGCCCCGCCAAGCTGATCCTGAACTGGCTGGTGCTCTGCGGGCTCACCGGGGCGACCTTCGGCGTCTCGCAGATCCACATGCCGGTGAACTACCACCTGGCGGCGGCCATCTGCATCGCGTGCGTGAAGGTCACCCTGGTGGTGCTGATCTTCATGCACCTCTGGCACGGCGAGGGCATCAACCGCATCGTCTTCCTGACGTCGTTCCTCTTCCTGCTGCTGCTGATGTTCTTCGTCATGGCCGACGTGGGCACGCGCTTCACCCTCTCCAACTCGCGCATCCCGCCCATGCCGGTCGTGGACCAGAAGATGATGCCCACTGGGATGCCGCCCGGGATGAGCAGCGTGCCCCAGGGCCACTCCGACGGCCCGGGCCCCAGCTCGGGGGAGGCCGGGAAGCAGTGACGCTCTGGCGCCGGGCCCTCTCCACCTCGGCGCCGTGCCGGTCCGGACTCGCCCTCCTCTGCGCCGCGCTGGTGGGATGCGCGCACGCGGGACGGGGCGACGAGCCGGGCAGCGGCATTCGTTTCGTCTCCGACGACTATGCGGGCGCGCTGGCCCGGGCCCGGGCGGACGGGAAGCCGCTCTTCGTCGACGCCTGGGCGCCCTGGTGCCACAGCTGCGTCAGCATGAAGACCTACGTCTTCCCCGACGGGGTCCTCTCCGGCGTGGCGGAACGGTACGTCTGGCTCGAGGTGGACACCGAGAAGCCGGCGAACCGCGCCTTCGTCGAGCAGTTCCCCACCGAGGCGCTGCCCACGCTCCTGGTCATCGACCCGCGCACCGGCGAGGCGTTCCGCCGCTGGGTGGGGAGCGCGACGGTGGTGGAGCTCGCGGCCCGGCTGCGCGCGACGGCGCTGGCGCTCACCCCGGGCGCTCCGGGGACTGCCGCGCAGGCGGCGCTGGCCCGGGCGAGCGCCGCCGATGCCACCGGGGACCACGCCGGGGCGACGGAGGCCTACCGGGAGGCCCTGGCCAGCTCGGTGCCGCGCTCGCTCGACCACGGACAGGCGGTGGAGGGGCTGGTGCAGCGTCTGGCGCAGGACGGCCAGCCGGGGGCCTGCGTGGAGCTGGCCCGCGAGGAGCTGTCGCACGTGGCCCCTGGGACCGCGCTGGCCACGCTGGTGGCCACCGGGCTCTCCTGCGCGCTCGAGCTGAAGGAGGACGACCCGCGCCGGCTGCCGGCTCTGGGCGCGCTGCAGGACCGCCTGGCGAGCCTGGCCCGTGACCCGTCGGTGGTACTGATGGCCGACGACCGCTCGAGCCTCTTCGAGACCGAGGAGGGGGCACGGCGCGCTCGCGGCGACCTCGCCGGGGCGCGGGCGACGGCGCTGCGCTGGACGGCCTTCCTCGAGGAGGAGGCGCGGCGGGCCACCACGCCCGAGGCGCGGGCGGTGTTCGATTCGCACCGGCTGTCGGCCTACCTGGCGCTGGGCGAGCCCGAGCGGGCCATCCCGATGCTGGAGCAGAGCGCCCGCGACTTCCCGAAGGACTACAACCCGCCGGCACGGCTGGCGGTGGCCTACCTGGCGATGCGCGAGCCGTGGAAGGCGCTGGAGGAGGCGCGGCGCGCGTCGACGCTGGTCTACGGCCCGCGGACGCTGCGAGTGCTGCTGGTTCGTGCCGAGGCCGAGGCCCGGGTGGGCGACGGACACGCGGCGCGGGTGACCTTGGCCCGGGCGGAGAAGCTGGTGAACGAGCTGCCCCCGGCGCAATTCCACGCCTCGATGAGCATCGCCATCGCAGCGAAGCGGAAGGCGCTGTTCGAGCCGCCCACGGCCTCCCGGGCCGTGCCGCTCGATCCGCGCCGGGGCACGACCCTGCCGCACTGAGAGCCGCCTTCAACGGCGGGGCCGACGGGCGCGGGGACCCCTCGATTGACCGAAGGTGTTTGACACCTTCATGTCAAGTGCACTTGACATTCCACCCGCGACCCCGCGGGTGTGTCAGACGGGCGAGAGGGCCTGGCAGCGCGGGCAGAAGTACGTCCCTCGTGCTTGCAGGCCACGACGCTCGAGCTCGATGCGCTCGCCGCAGACCCGGCAGGGCTTCCCCACCCGGCCGTAGACCCAGAGGCTCGCCGACGGGTCGCCCCCGCGCGTCGTCCGCCGCAGCCCGGTGTAGGTCACCATCCGGCCGCCGCTCGACTCCCGCACGTTCATCCCCAGGAAGCGCCGCGCAGTCCGCACCAGCCGGAGGAGCGTCGCGTCGTCCAGCGCCGAGACCGGCGTGAACGGGTGCACGCGCTCGGCGAAGCAGACCTCGCTCTTGAACACGTTCCCGATGCCGGCGAGCGCCCGCTGGTCCAGGAGCGCATCCCCGATGCCGAGCGCGCCGCGCTCCCGCACCCGCCGCACCGCTTCGGCCTCGTCGAAGTCACCCTCCAGCACGTCCGGCCCGAGCGAGGCCACCGCCGGGTCCCGCGCTAGCTCCCGCGCGGTCCGGAACTCGGCCACCGGCACGTCGAACCCCACCGCCTGGAAGTCCGCCGTCTCCACCACTACCCGCATCGCCGAGC
>DASROG010000598.1:0-9267 GCA_035646995.1 Myxococcaceae bacterium | reverse complement strand
CGCCCGAGAAGCCTCGGAAGTGACGGAAGGCGCGAAGGAACGAATCCTGGAGCACGTCCTGGGCGTCGGCCTCGTCGCGGACCAGGGTCCGCGCCAGGCGCAGGGCCGCCGCGGCGTGCGGCCGGGCGAACAGCTCGAATTCTCGTGAATCGTCGTCCACGGTCGCCAGGACTCCGCGAGTGCGGAATCCATTCCACCGGCGGGACGGAATACCGCCGGTGGTCCCCCGAGTCTCGATGGGCACACGGCGGTACCCAGCAAGGAGCAACCAAGATGCACATCGACCGACGGGAGCTGCTGAAGCTGCTCGGGCTCGGAGGGGTCGTCCTCGGCTCGGGGCTTCCCGGGTTCTCCCTCGCGGCCGGCAAGGGAAAGTTCGCCGAGGACTTCTATTTCCTCCAGCTCTCGGACACGCACTGGGGCTTCAGCGGTCCCCCCAATCCCGAGGCGGACCGGACGCTCAGGGACGTGGTCCGGGCGGTGAACGCGACGAAGGCCAGGCCGGACTTCGTGGTGTTCACCGGCGACCTCACCCACACCACCGACGATGACGCGCTCCGCCGCAAGCGGATGGTCGAGTTCAAGGCCATCGTCTCGGAGCTGAAGGTCCCGAAGGTCGTCTTCCTCCCCGGCGAGCACGACGCGTCGCTCGACAAGGGCCAGGCCTACCAGGAGAACTTCGGCGCGCTGCACCAGAGCTTCCAGCACAAGGGCGTGCACTTCATCGCCCTGGACAACGTGTCCGATCCCTCGGGCGCGGTGGGCGACACGCAGATCGACTGGCTGAAGTTCGAGCTGGGCAAGCTGGACCGCGACGCGCCGATCGTCGTCCTCACCCACCGGCCGCTCTTCGATCTCTACCCTCAATGGGACTGGGCGACCGCGGACGGGGCGAAGGTCATCTCGGTGCTCGAGCCCTACCGGCACCTGACGGTCTTCTACGGGCACATCCACCAGGAGAACCACCGGCTGACCGGGCACATCGCCCACCACTCGGCCAAGTCGCTGATGTTCCCGCTCCCAGCGCCGGGAAGCGTGCCCAAGCGGCAGCCGGTGCCCTGGGATCCCCAGCACCCCGCGCGAGGGCTCGGCTACCGGGAGGTGGAGGTGGAGGCAAAGACCGGTGAGGTCAAGCTCGAGGAGTACGACGTCAAGGGAGCTCGGGTGTGAGGAGGCTCGTGGTGGGAGTGGCCCTCGCGCTCCTGGCGACCGCGGGGGCTGCGGAGACGTCGCCGCCACGGGTCATCAAGATCACCGCGAAGAAGTTCGAGTACTCGCCGTCCGAGGTCCACCTCAAGCGAGGCGAGCACGTGGTGCTGGAGCTCGTGTCCCTCGACCGGAAGCACGGCTTCAAGCTGCCCGAGCTCGGCATCCGCGCCGAGGTGTCCCCGGGGGGAACCGCGCGGGTCGAGGTGACCGCCGAGAAGGCCGGGCGCTTCCCCTTCGCCTGCGACGTGTTCTGCGGCGACGGACACGAGGACATGACCGGGACGCTCGTCGTCGACCCCTGAAAGACCGGTGTCTCGTGGGGGACACCACCCCGCGACTGTCGTGAGAACTCCCCAGACGCCCGACTGGCCCGCGAATGCGGTCCGGGCGGCAGACGGGGGAAACCGATGGTCCGGGAATTGAACTGTCGCAGCGCCGCATGGGTCTGCGGTCGCGGCGCCGCTGGGTGATCCTTTGTCTCACCCTGGCCCTCGGGTGCGAGGGGAAGATCGTCGGCCGGGACGGGCCCGGCGGAGGAACGCCCTCCGCCTCCTCGCTGAAGATGGGGCCGACCGGCGCGCACCGGCTCTCCCGTGACGAGTACGACAACACGGTCCGGGACCTGGTGGGCGACACCGCGGGCGAGGGGTTCGCGCTGCTTCCCGAGGACGCGCACGACCCGTTCGACAACAACTACCTCACCCAGATCGCCTCGCAGGCCCTGGTGGACGCGGCGGAGCAGCTGGCGATCCACGTCGCCGAGCGGTTGCTCGCCGATCCCGCCCGGCTCCGCTCGCTGCTGCCCTGCACCCCGACCGGTCCCGGTGACGCGGCCTGCCTGAAGAGCTTCATCGCCAGCTTCGGGCGGCGCGCGCTCCGCCGCCCGCTGACCGATGCCGAGGTCCAGGAATACGCCACGTTGCAGTCCTTCGCGGTGGAGAAGAGCGACTTCAACGTGGCGGCGAGCCTGGTGGTCCAGGCGATGCTTCAGGATCCGGAGTTCCTCTACCGGGTCGAGCGCGGAACGCCGGCGGCCGGTCCCGCCGGCACGTACCGTCTGTCGGCGTTCGAGATCGCCACGCGCCTCAGCTACTTCCTCTGGGGGAGCACCCCGCCGGACTGGCTGCTCGATGCGGCCGCCGCCGGACAGCTCCAGACCCGGGATCAGATCCGCGCCGCCGCGGTGCGCCTCCTCGGTGATGCCCGGGCGCAGGAGCGGGTGGACCGCTTCCACGCGCTGTGGCTGGGCTTCCACCAGCTGCCGCACCCGGTGGCCCTGACGCAGGCGCTCCGCACCGAGACCGGGGCGCTGATCAAGAAGGTCCTCTTCGAGGACCGGGCCGACTACTACCAGCTCTTCACCGCGAGCCAGAGCTACCTGAACGCGACGCTGGTGACGAGCTACGGCCTCCCGGCGACGGCGCCGCCGAGCGGCTACGCCTGGGTGTCGTACGCCGGCACCGGGCGCAAGGGCATCCTCTCGCACGGCTCGGTGCTCTCCGCGGGCGCGAAGTTCGGCGACACCAGCCCCACCCAGCGCGGCATCTTCGTCAGGAGCCGCCTGCTCTGCGAGACCATCCAGCCCCCGCCGCCCACGGTGGACGTGGACCAGAAGCCCACCTCGCCGACCAGCAACTGCAAGGTCGACCGCTACCAGGCCCACTCGGCGAACGGGAACTGCAACACCTGTCACCGCCGGCTGGACCCGGTGGGCTTCGGGCTCGAGGCGTACGACACCGCCGGTCGGTTCCGGACCCACGACCTGAACGAGCCCACCTGTCCCATCAGCGGCGACGGGGTGCTGGACGGGGTGGGGAACTTCAATGGTCCGGGCCAGCTCGCGGATCTGCTGCTGCAGTCGCCGTCCTTCGAGACCTGCATCACCACCCAGCTCTTCCGCTTCGCCCTGGGACGCAACGAGACCCCGGACGACGCCGAGCTGATCGGGAAGCTCACCGGGTCCTTCCACGACGGTCAGCGGCGCTTCGACCAGCTGCTGCTCGACGTGGTCTCCGACGACCGCTTCGCGTACCGGCGGGAGGAATGACACCCGTGCCCGTGAAGAAGGCGCTCCGGCTCTCCAGACGCACCCTGCTCCGAGGCGCGGGCGGGGTGGTGGTCGGCCTGCCGCTGCTGGAGTGCATGCTCGACGGCGGACCGGCCCGGGCCCAGACGGCGGCTCCGAAGCGATACCTGGTGATCTTCGACGGCCAGTCGCTGGGAGGCGACGACGACACGTTGCTCAGCGAGTTCGTGCCGGACACGGTCGGCTCCGGCTACGACCTGAAGACCGCGCTCGCCCCGCTGGGGGCCGCCGGCGTGCAGCCCTGGGTGACGGTGGTGTCCGGGATGCGCATTCCCACCGCCGCCGAGAACGGGGGCACGCCTCCCGCGGGCGGGCGCGCCGACGACTTCCACGTGAGCTCGGCCAGCCCGCTGCTGAGCGGGGTCCGCTCGCCGTCCTCCAGCGGGCGCGTCTACGGACCCACCTCGGACCAGCTGATGGCCGCACAGATCGCCGGCAGCACCACGTTCAAGTCGCTGGTCTACCGGGTCCAGGCGGCCTGGTACCTCTCGGTCTCGGCGCCGTACGGACGAGACCTCATCTCCTACAAGACCGACGGCTCGGGGAGCGTGGTGCCGATTCCCGCCGAGGTGAGCCCCCGGCAGGCTTTCACGCAGCTCTTCGGGAACTTCGTCCCCCCCGGGGTCGACCCGGCGACCGCCGCGGCCATGGACTTCCAGCTCCGGACGCGCCGGAGCGTGCTGGATCTCGTGCACCGCCGGACCGAGCGTCTCGTTCCGCAGCTCGGTCGGGCCGACCAGCAGCGCCTGCAGCGGCACTTCGACGAGATCCGGGACCTGGAGATCCGGGTGGCTGCCACGCCGCCGCCCCAGACCAGCACCTGCGTGAAGCCGGCCGACCCCGGTCCCGACCCGGCGCTGGGCGGGAACCAGGGCGTGGACGGCGGCGGGAACACCACCTACGACCAGAACCTCGGGTACAGCAACGAGGACGACCGGGCGAAGAGCTTCATCGGGCTCATCCACATGGCGATGGTCTGTGACCTCACCCGGGTCGCCTCCTTGCAGCTGACGATGTTCCAGTCGCACATGAACATGTACGCCCTGACCGCTCAGGGGTGTGACCTCCACGAGGTCGGTCACTTCGGCGCGGGACGGGAGACCACGAAGCAGATGGCCAAGGCGCAGGCGTGGCACGTGAAGCACTTCGCCTCGCTCATCTCCAAGTTCGCCTCCACCCCCGAGCCGGGCGGGACGATGATGGACAACACGGCCATGGTGTTCCTGCTCGAGGGGGGACACGGCTTCGACCCGGGGAGCGGGAAGGTCTGGAGCTCGCACAGCACCGAGAACATGGCTTGCCTCGTGGCTGGAAAGCTCGGCGGCCTCAAGGCCGGCCAGCACCTCAAGGCCACCGGGCTGCACCCTGCCCAGGTGCTGATCACCGCGATGCGCGCGGCCGGCTACGGCGGAAGCACCCTCGGCGAGGTCTCGGGAGAGATTCCCGGCCTCCGCGGCTGAGTCGGCCGGGACACACGCGGGTCACCAGCGCGGTCCTCGCCTGCACCGACATGCTGAACGGGCTCTGAGCCAGCTGCGGGCCTCAGGGCGGCGGTCCACCCCAGTCCAGCACGGTCAGGACCGCGCTCATGCGGCGGAGCTGGAAGGCGATGGTCCGTCCATCCGGCGTGATGCGGGCCCGGATGATCCCAAGCACGCCCGCAGGATCGATCGGAGACGATGTTGGGATGGTTCAGCGAGCCCGCGAGGCGCGCCTCCTGCTCCGGGCGGGCGAGGAAGGCCGCGTCGCCCGAGAGCCGCTCGCCCACGACCTTGAGCGCGACCTCGCGCTGTAGCCGGGGGTCGCGGACCCGGTACACCTCCGACATCCCCCCGGTTCCGAGGGACGCGAGGACCTCGTAGGGACCGACCTTGGAGCCGGGAGCGAGCCGCACGTCGCCGAACATACCGCCCGGCCCCGGCGCTTGCCGCGATCAGCGCGTTGCTTCCGTCCCTCCGCAGCAAGATCCGACGAACCTGGCCCGGCGCCAGCTCAGGGCGGCCTGCCGCCCCAGTCGAGCACCGTGAGCACCGCGCTCATGCGCCGGTGCTGGAAGGCGACCGTCTTTCCATCGGGCGTGATCCGAACCCGGATGATGCCCGCGACCCCGGCGGGATCGATCGGCGCCAGCATCCGGACCAGTGTGACGGAGCGGGTCCGAGGGTCGTAGCGCTCCAGCCTCGACGGCAGCTCGAAGGGCTGGAACCCCAGGAGCGAGCCGTCCTCGAGCCAGCCCGCCACGCGGAAGTTCGAGCCCCAGGCGTCGACGCGGAACGCTTCCTTGCCGTCGAGCCCATAGGCGGTGACGGCCCCGTCCGGCCCGGAGGCGGCCAGTCGCTCTCCGTCCATCGAGACCTGGACCGTGTCTCCGGCGCCCTCGGGTGAGGCCGCCCGCGTGTCGCCGGTCTTCAGATCGTAGACGTACAGCGCCGTGGGCCCGCCCGCCGTCTTCGCGCCGATGAGCGCCAGACGCCGGCCGTCGGGAAAGAACGCGCCTCGCTCGATCCAGGCCAGCCCCGTCGGCGGCAGCGGGCGAGGTTCGCCCGGTCCCGTGGGGATCAGGACCAGCTTCGGGTCTCCCGCCCCGCGGGTCACCGCCCATCGCCCGTCCGGCGAGAGCGCAATGGGAAAGCCATTCCCGAGCCTCACTGGTGCCGGCTGAGCGACGTCTCGCAGCATCAGGATCGATCCGCCGAGGGCTCCCTTGCCGTTCTCCGCCATCAACACCTTGGAGCCGTCCCGGGTGACGGCGCTCAGGAGTCCCCAGTCCAGCCACTCCAATGAGCTCTGCTTTCCGTCCGGAGTGACCACTTCGATCTCCTGCCGCCAGTCGGTCTGGATAACCAGGGCGCGGCCATCGCGGGCGAGGTCGGAGAGCAGGAGGTTTCCGGGGGCGGCGTAGACCAGCTCGGGCTCCTTCCCGCGCCTCGCTCGCCACAGGAAATCGAGACTGCCCCGGAGCGAGCCGGAGATCAGAAGCGACCGCCCCTCGGGCTCCCAGGCGACTCCCAGGAGCTCGTCGAAGTCGGGGCTCCAGGCCTCGGCTCCCCCCGAGGCCCCGACCACCATCAACAGGCCGGCCGTGTCGGCGGGCCGGGGATGGTGCACGAAGGCAACGCGCTTTCCATCCGGAGAGATGCGCGGGTGACTGACCCAGCCCCTGGCCTCGAAGATCACATGACCGAGCGGGAACTCGAGACGGCTCCTCCCTCCCTCGACCCGAGCGACCGCGAGCTGCGTTCCATCGGGCGACCAGTCCGCGTACTCGGCGTTGGTAGTCAGCTCACGCGGGACTCCCCCCATCGGGGAGACCCGGGCGAGCGTGCCGCGCGAGCCGTCGAAGAGGATCTGCCTCGGGCGAAGCGAGAGCGCGAGCTCTCCCGACGACGACACGGCGAGCAGCTGGGCGTCCCCGAACCCCAGCGGGCGCGACTCGGGCGAATCGAGGTTCGTCGTGTAGACCTGTGGGGGCGCTCCGTTCCACGCGGCGCTGTAGTGGACCGTCTTCTCGTCCGGCGCGAATCGTGCCCCGAGGACCGAGCCGCGCCGGAAGGTGAGCATCTGGACCCGCGGCGTCGGCGGCTCGCGCCGGAGCAGGAGGGGCAGCGCCGCCGCGGCGAGGAGCGCGATCGCCAGGAGAGCGAGCGCCGGTCGCACCCACCGCCGGCGGCCCCGGGCGCCCTCCAGCGCTGGCGCGGGGCCGGTGGATCCGCGGAGCGCATCGAGCGCGAACGCCAGGTCGCGCGCTGACTGGAAGCGCTGCTCGGGGTCCTTGGCCAGACAGCGCTGGACCACGCGGGAGATCGGCGGGGCCACGCTCTCCGGGAGGGGATCCGGGTCGTCGTGGAGGATCGCGTGCCCGCTCTCGACCACCGAGCCGGAAAAGGCGCGGTGCCCGCTGAGCAGCTCGTAGAGGATGGACCCCGCGGCGAAGAGGTCGCTCCGGGCATCCACCGCTTCCCCCCGGACCTGCTCCGGCGACATGTAGCCCGGGGTTCCGAGCACGGCGCCGGTCTGGGTCTCGTACCCGGCCGGGCTGAGCGTGGCCTCGAGCAAGCCGCGTGGCTCGCTGACCATCGGCGCGGCCTTGGCGATCCCGAAGTCCAGGATCTTCACGTGACCGGAGCGGGTCAGAAAGACGTTCTCCGGCTTGAGGTCGCGGTGGACGATGCCCCGCTGGTGCGCGGCGGCGAGGCCCTCGGCGATCTGTATCCCCCAGTCCAGCGCCTGGGGGAGCGACACCCGCCCCCGGGACATCCGATCGCGCAGGGTCTCGCCCTGCAGCAGCTCGGTCACGATGTACGGCGCGCCCTCGTGCGAGCCGACGTCGTGCACCGCGACGATGTTCGGATGGTTCAGCGACCCGGCGAGCCGCGCCTCCTGCTCCAGGCGTGCGAGGAAGGAGACGTCTCCGGCGAGCCGCTCGCCCACCACCTTGAGCGCGACCTCGCGCTGGAGGCGGGGGTCGCGCACCCGGTACACCTCCGACATGCCACCGGCCCCCAGGGAGGCGAGAACCTCGTAAGGGCCGACCTTGGAGCCAGGAGCGAGGCGCACGGGCCGGAGGATAATTGCCTGGCTGGACGGTTTCTCCGAGATCAGCGCGCCGGCCGGTCCGCATGGAGCAAGATCCGACGAACCTGGACCGGGACCAGCTCCCCCGATCCCGGGGGTGGCGTGCCGTACGACCGGCGGAGCTGGGTGTTGGCCAGGTAGAGGAGCGAGTCGCCGTCGATGGCACCGGTGGTCGGCGACTCGATCCACGGTGCGTATGCCTCGAGGATCTCCGACCGCTCCAGCGTCTTGAGCTCGGGGTCGAGCTGGAACCGGACCACCCGGCCCGGATGGACCCCGTTCTGGATCGCGACCAGCGCGCCGTGCCAGAAGTAGAGGCCGTCGATGCTCCCGTCGACGATCGGTCCCGTGCGGCGGAGGCGAGCGGCCTTGCCGGTGCGCAGCTCGACACGGGTGATCCCCTCGTCGCCGGCGACGAAGAGCAGGCGGCCGGTGGAGTCGAGGACGATGCCGTTTGCCCCTGGAACCGCGCCGTCGGGGAGGAGCTCTCGAAGCACCGTGTCGCGGAGAGTGGCGCGCATCACCGCGCCGGTCGAGGTGTTGCTCGTGTACAGCGTGCCGCTCCTGGGGTCGATCGTCAGGTCGTTGAGGAACCCCTGCCGCCCTTCCGGGAGCCGGAGCGTGCGAAGGTGCCGACCGTCGTCCAGAGCGAAGCAGAGGATGCCGGTGACCGTACCGGGGAGGTCCCGGCCCGGGCCAAAGCTCGCCGCGCTCGCCACGCAGAGCCGCTCCCTCGCGGCATCCACCTTCACGCCGGCGACGAAGCCGAGGCCCCCAGCTCCGCGCGGGACAAGATCATGGAGGGTCCCGGAACGATCGGTCCAGACGATGCGCTGGGTGCTCCCGGCATAGACCCGGCCGGTGCGGCCGTCGAAGGCCATGCCTTCCGGGAAGAGGCCCGGCTGGGCGAGGACGTATGCCGGCTGGCTGGAGAGCACCGGTGGGTTCCGGGCCCGGATGTCACGGACCAGCTCCTCGAACACCGGGTCGCCCCACAGGAACCGGAAGCCGCGGAACGTTCCCGGATCGAGACCCCCCCAGGTGCGGGCCACCGCGGAGAGGCGGTCCAGGGTCCGTTCGCGATCGCAGAGCAGCCCGTGGGCGATGGCCTGCTCGAAGAGGAGCAGCGGATCTCCGGGCGCCTGCCGGAGCGCCGACTCCAGCCTGGCCAGCTCGGGCTGGACCGACGCCGCGGGAGCCGGAGTGCACGACTGGGACACGCCGCCGTCGGGCATCGCACCGGCGCCGCTCGCGGCCAGCAGCGCAACGCCGATGAGCGCCCGCCGTGTCATCGGCAGGAGCGGACTCCGTCGCACGCCCGGAGCGAAAGCGGAGTGCAGCCGGGTGGTCTCCTGACGCAGCGGGCCCGGGCGCTCGAGCCGCGCACCCTCCTGCGT
>DASROG010000597.1:0-2797 GCA_035646995.1 Myxococcaceae bacterium | reverse complement strand
GGAGCTGCGCGCGGGCGAGGACCACGGGGAGGCCCTGGTCCGGTTCTTCCGCGCCCGGGCCCGGAGGCTCGCGGCGTGAGGGCCAGGCGAGAAGAGGCCGCCGTGCAGGCGTCGAAGGCGTCGAAGGTGTTTGACACCTCGGCGGGAGCGTCGAAGGTGTTTGACACCTCGGCGGGCGTCTCGAAGGTGTTGGACACCTCGGCGGGCGTCTCGAAGGTGTTGGACACCGCGAGCAGGTCTCTGGCAGCTCTGGTGGTTGCGGTGGCGGTTGCCCTCCTTCTGTGTCCCGTGGAGGGGCGAGCCCAGCCAGCGAGCGGTCTCTCGCCGGCCGCCGCGGCCCCGGTGGCACCGACGGCGGCCGATGCGGGCATCGAACGCACCGTCGAGCCGGTGTCCGTGGACCGGCAGGTCATCCCCGGGGCGGTCAGGCTCGGCGAGCCGTTCGTCTACCGGATCACCCTTCACCATCCCCCGGCGCAGCGGTGGGAGCTTCGGACGCCGCGCGACCTCGGCGGCTACGAGCTCCTGGAGCAGACCCGGACCCGCTCGGACGGGAAGACGGAGAGCACCACCACCTACATCCTCAAGATGGCGCTCTTCCAGCTCGGCAGCCACGTGCTGCCGACGCTCACCTTCGACGTGCTGGACGCAACCGGCGCGGGGGTCGCCCGCGTCGATGGACCGGACATCGAGGGGAAGAGCAGCCTTCCGAAGGACGCCGACCAGCTCGGGGCCAAGCTGCAGGACATCAAGCCCAACGAGGACGTGCCGGTGCGGAGCTGGCGGCTGCTCTGGTGGCTCGCCGGCGCACTCGCGGCCGCCGCGCTGGCCTGGCTCGCCGTCCGCGCCTGGCGCAACCGGCCGCGCCGCCCCGCTCCGGCCGCCCCCCCGCTCTCGCTCGAGGAGCGGACGCTCCAGGCGCTCGCCGCGCTCGAGTCGGAGGGCCTCCCCGAGCGGGGCCTCCAGCGCGAGTTCCACTTCCAGCTGAACGGGCTGGTCCGTGCCTACCTCGGCGAGCGCTTCGGGTTCGATGCGCTCGAGTGCACCAGCGGCGAGCTGCTCCGGGAGGTGGAGCGGCGCGCCCTGCCCGGGGTGGACCCCGACCCGCTCCGCGCCTTCGTGGACCAGTGCGACGTCGCACGGTACGCCCGGGGCCAGATCCCGGTGCCCGCCTGCGCCACTGCCCTCGCCTTCGCCCGCTCCCTGGTGGAGGCGACGCGGCCGAGGCCGCCGCCGCCCGCTCCGCCGGCACGGGAGCCGGAGGTGGCACGGGCATGACCCCGTTCACCTGGAAGAGCCCCGAGGCGTTCTGGCTCCTCGTGCTCGTCCCGCTGGTGGGCGGCTGGTCGCTCTGGACCGCACGCCACCGCGTCGCGGCGCTGCGCTACCCCGTGGCCCGGGTGCTGGCCACCGGTGGTCCCGGCCTGCGCGAGGTCCTGCGTCGCGGTCTGCCGCTGCTCCGGATGGCGGCGGTGGCCCTCGCGGTCGTGGCGCTCGCCCGGCCCCAGACCGTGGGCGCGCGGGTGAGGGATCTCTCCGTCGAGGGCATCGACATCATGATCGCCCTCGACCTCTCCACGTCGATGGAGGCCGCGGACTTCCGGCCCAACAACCGGATCTACGTGGCCAAGGAGACCCTCAACGAGGTCATCTCCAGCCGGGTCAACGACCGCATCGGGCTGGTGGTCTTCGCCGGCGCCGCCTACACCCAGGCACCGCTCACCCTCGACTACGGGGTGCTCCGCGAGGTGGTGAAGCAGCTCCGGACGCGCGTGCTCGAGGACGGCACGGCCATCGGCGACGCGCTCGCGGTCTCACTCAACCGCCTCCGCGACTCCGACGCGAAGAGCAAGGTGGTGGTGCTCATCACCGACGGGGACAACAACGCCGGCCGCATCTCTCCGCTCGACGCCGCGGCGATGGCCAGGGCGCTGCGCATCCCCGTCTTCACCATCCTGGTCGGCAAGGGCGGCAAGGTGCCGTTCCCGGACGGCACCGACCTGTTCGGAAACCCCAGCTACCGGGATCTGGAGATCGCGGTGAACCCCGCGCTCCTCCAGCAGATCGCGAAGACCACCGGCGGCGAGTACTACCGGGCGACCGACCGGGAGTCCCTCCGGGCGGGTCTGACCGCGGTGCTGGACCGTCTCGACAAGAGCAAGCTCCTCGAGGGTGGGGCGAGCGCCAACGCCAAGGAGGAGTTCCCGCCCTTCCTCCTGGCCGCCTTCCTCTGTGCCGGGCTGGAGCTGCTCCTCCGCTCCACGGTGCTCCGGGTGTTCCCGTGACCGAGCCCAACGCCTGGCGCTTCACCGTGCTCGGCTATCCGGTGGGCCTCGGCGCCCCGGAGTGGCTCGTGCTCGGGCTCCTGGCGCTGGCGGTGGGTGCGGTCGCGGCATTCGCGGCATTCCGGCGCCCGGCCGGCGTCCGGCGGCTCCTCGGCGAGCGGCTGGGGGACAGCCTGGCTCCCGGCGTCGAGGTGGGCCGGCCGGTGGTGCGCGCGGCGTCCACCGCCCTGTCGCTGCTCCTCTTCTCGCTGGCGTTGAGCCAGCCCCAGTGCGGGAGCCGCGCCGAGCTGACGAGGAAGCGCGGCATCGACGTGGTGGTGGCACTGGACGCCAGCAAATCGATGCGCGCCCGCGACGTCCTCCCCAGCCGGCTGGAGCGGGCGAAGCTCGAGCTGTCCACCCTGCTCGACGAGCTCACGGGCGACCGGGTGGCCATCGTGGCCTTCGCCGGGGACGCCTTCGTCCAGTGTCCGCTCACCTCGGATTACGCCGCGCCGATGTTCGTCCCGCCC
>DASROG010000596.1:0-3930 GCA_035646995.1 Myxococcaceae bacterium | reverse complement strand
GTCTTCAGGGGCCGAGGGCGACCACCACCCGCCCGAACAGGCGGGCCACCGCGGACGGGGCGAGGAGCACCGGCAGCCCGAGCGCGAGTGCCACCCCGACCGACCACCAGGTGGAGTTCGGCCGTGACTCGAGCCGCATCTGGGCCATGGAGAGCAGGAGCACCAGCGTCCCGGCCACGCAGACCACCAGGGGCCCACGGAAGCCGTAGATCCACAGCCCGGAGCTGACCGCTCCCAGCGCCACCGCGTTCAGGATGTCCCGCCCGCTCGAGGCCCACCAGGCGCGCCCCTCGTCGGCGCGCAACCGGTACTGCACCCGTTCCAGGAGACCGGCGACGCCCACCGAGGCGAGGAAGGTCAGCGCGGTCCAGGTGCCGCCGTCCCCCCTCCACGCTCCGAGCGCCTCCGCCATGCGCACACTCTGCACCATCGGTGACGGCCGGTGCGCATTCAGGAGTGCATCTTCCGCCCAATCTCTGGTAACCCCCCCGCCGCAATTCCGACGAGATGTCCAAGGAGGAGGAGCGCCGATGAGACGCCAGTTATCCTGGATGATCGGGGTGGTAATCCTGGCCTGCGCCGGGGGTCAGAGCGGCGGTACCGGCGCCGCCGCCACCGAGCGCCAGCGCGTGCAGAACCTCGTGCCGTTCGACATCGGCACCTGCTTCCCGAGCAAGCTCGACCTGGGCAAGACAGCCAACGAGTACACGCTCCAGGCGGCGTTCCGCGGAGCACGCCCCGCGATCAACGAGTGCCTCGCGGACGGCAAAGGTCAGAACGCCAAGTCTCCCACCAAGGGCACGGCGACGATCACCCTCGACGGCTCGGGCACGAACGTCACCATCGCCGGCGAGGGCCTGCAGCCCGCGGCCAGCGCATGCATCGAGAAGGCAATCCGTACACAGCTCGGCGGGGTGACGGCGCCCGCGGGCGGCAAGCCCCTCACCCTCGAGGGTCCCTTGGAGCGTGACCCGAACAACATGATCCGCATGGGCCTCAACGAGGCGTCCGACATCCAGGGCACCATCCGTCTGGCATTGCCCCAGTGGTGCAGCTGCTTCGAGCCAGTCAAGAACCAGGCTCCGCCGGAGCTCGCAGGCTCGGTGACGCTCACCCGCGAGGACGTCGCCAAGTACGCCGACCGGATGCCGTCCAAGGACGGCGGAACGGTCTCCAGCAAGGGCGTCAGCGCCGCCCTCCAGCCCTCCGACCCCTCCGGCGCGCAGGTGGCGAGCTGCGTGGGCCAGCGCATCGAGAGCCTGCCGCTAAAGTCGACCAAGGAGCAGTTCATCGTCCCGGCGCAGCTCTTCCTGCTGAACTCCCAGGGGTCGAGCACCATGCCGGCCAACACGCCGCCGCAGCTGCAGTTCGCGCAGATGGACGTCGTCCGTGAGCAGCGCCAGGCCGAGGCCTACGCCGCGCTGGCCCGCCGGCAGAACGTGGCCAACGCCTACGACGCTCAGGTCCAGGCCTACCAGGCGGCGGCGGCCTCGAAGGATTCGAAGAAGCGGAAGGCCGCCGGTTTGATGGTGAAGGACCTCAAGGCCGGATGTGCCGCGCTGGTCAAGGCGGACGTCGAGTACACCAAGGCGCTCGAGGGCGAGGTGGCGGTGGAGCAGCAGGCGCTGACCCTGGCCCAGTCGCTGAAGCAGAAGGATCCCGCGTGGGGCGAGGCGGAGAAGGCGTCCGCCGGAGCGGTGGCCGACACGCAGAAGCAGATCGACGCCTCCAAGCAGCTCACGGCGGCGAACGAGAAGGCCTGCCCGAAGGAGAGGCTCTAGGGTTCACACGGCCCGGGTCGATCGCGGCACCCGATCGACCCGGTCGGCGCTTCAGGCCACCGCCTGATCGTCGTTGGCGGCAACCGCCTCTCGCAGCCGCACCGAGACCAGCTTGCTGATGCCGGGCTCCTCCATCGTCACCCCGTAGAGCGTGTCCACCACCTCCATGGTCCGCTTGTTGTGGGTGATGAGGATGAACTGCGACTGCTTGGACATCTCCCGGAGCAGGTCGTTGTAGCGACCGACGTTCCCCTCATCGAGCGGGGCGTCCACCTCGTCCAGCAGGCAGAACGGGGTGGGCTTGATGAGGAAGATGGCGAAGATCAGCGCCACCGCGGTCAGCGCCTTCTCGCCGCCGGAGAGGAGGGTCACGCTCTGGAGCTTCTTCCCCGGGGGCTGGGCCACGATCTCCACCCCCGGCTCGCCGGTCGGTCCCTCCTCGGTGAGGAGCAGCCCCGCCCGGCCACCGCCGAACAGCCGCGGGAAGACGCGCTGGAACCGGTCGTTCACCACCTCGAAGGTCCGCGCGAACCGCTCGCGGCTGGTCCGGTCGATCTTGGCGATCGCGTCGCGGAGGGCCTTGATGCTCGACTCGAGATCCTTCTTCTGACCGGCGAGGAAGGAGTGCCGCTGCGCCACCTCGGCATGCTCCTCGATGGCGGTGAGGTTGATCTCCCCCAGCCGCTCCAGCTGGCCGCGGAGCTCACGGAGCTGCTGCTCCTCGCTGGCCTCCAGGCGCCGGTGGGTGTGGAAGCGGTGCAGCTCCCCACCGAGGTCGGTCTGGTGCCGCTCCTCGATGGAGCGGACCAGATGCTCCACCTCCAGCACCAGGGAGCGCTCGCGGAGGGTGATCTGGCCGAGGCCCTCGGTCACCCCGTCCAGCCGCGCCCGCTCGTCCCGGAGGCTGGTCTCGTCCGCGCGTACCCGCGCCACCTCCTCGCCGTGCGCGCGGCGTCCCTCCTCCAGCCTCGCGGTGCCCTCGCTCAGCTGCTGGAGCCTCCCGGCGTGCCCTTCCTCGGCGGAGGTGATCCGACCCTGCAGCCCCTCGCGGCGGGCCAGCGCCTGCGCCCGCGCCTCATGGGCCCGTGACTGGCGCTCGGCCAGCTCGGCGAGGCCTCCGGTGACCTCGGCCAGCGAGGACCGCGCCGCCTCGGCGCGCTCGGCGTGCGAGGCCACCTTGACCCGCAGGGCCATCAGCTCCTGGCCATGCGCCTCGGCCGAGCGCTGGAGCCCCTCGAGCCTCTCCTGGAAGTCGCGGGCCCGCTCCTCGCGCGAGGCGCGCTCCGCCTGCGCGTGCGCCGACTCGCCGCGGGCCGCCTCCTCGTCCCGATCCACCCGGGCGAGCTGCTCCTCCAGCACCTCGGAGTCACGCGCCAGCTGGGTGATGCGCTCGCGGAAGCGCGCCAGCTGCTCGGAGGCCTGGTGCAGGTCCTTCTCCAGCGCCGACCGGACCAGCTCCTCCTCGTGGTGGTGCTTCTGCAACCCCTTGAGCAGCTCCTCGGTGTGGAGGATCTGCTTCTGCAGCGCGTAGTGCCGGGTGAGCAGCTCGTTGTAGCGAGCCTCGGTGGCGGCCACCGTCTCGGCCAGCTCGGCGATCTCCCGCTTCTTCTGGAGCGCGCCGGAGCCGGGCCCCTCCAGCACCCCGCCGGTCAGCGTGCCGTCGGCGGCCAGCACCTCGCCGGCGAGGCTCACCGCGGTGAAGCCCGGGGCCAGGTCCCTCACCCGGGCGGCGGCCTCCAGGTCCTCGACGAGGAGCACGTTCCCGAGCAAGAGATCCACCACCGGCCGGAACTCGGCCTCGGCGTGGACCTCGTCGACGGCCCGCCCCAGCACCCCCGGGAGGCCCTCCGGGACCGGAGAGGGCGGCGCCACCGCCAGCTCGGGCACGGGCAGGAAGGAGCTGCGACCCTCGGCCACCGAGGCGAGGTAGCGCGAGAGCTCGAGGCCCACCGAGCGACTCTGGACCAGCACGTTCTGCAGACGCGCCCCCAGCGCCGCCTCGATCGCCTGCTCGAAGCGAGGCGAGGTGCGGAGCACGTCCGCGACCAGACCGAAGATCCCCTGGGCCCCCGCCTCCGTGCCCGCCCGCAGCATCACCGCCCGTACCCCGCGGTCGAAGCCCTCGTAGTGGCGCTGGATCTCCTCCAGG
>DASROG010000595.1:0-3833 GCA_035646995.1 Myxococcaceae bacterium | reverse complement strand
CACCGCGGGCTCGAACCGGTCCTGGCGGTAGTAGGTCCACCCCAGCTTGTAGAGCGACTTGTCGTAGAGCGGGCTCTTGGTGTCCCGGATCGCGTGCTCGTAGGCGTCGGCGGCCCTGGGGAGCGCGTCCGGGTCGTCGTAGTCGTCGAAGTAGTACTCGCCGATCCGGACCCAGGCCTCGGTGACGAACTTGCTCTTCGGGTAGTCGTCGATGACGTCGTGGTAGGCCTGCTGGGCGCCCTCGAAGTCGTTCTGCTTCTCCAGGCAGTAGCCGAGCAGGTAGGTCGTGGCGTCGTTGAACTTGAACCTGGGGAACCGCTCGAGCAGCTGCCGGTACAGCGCGATCGAGGGCCGGAAGTCCACCGCCGGCTCGGGTGGGGGCGGGGCGTTGCTCGAGGGGTCCACGCGCTTGAGCTGGTCCTCGTAGGCGCGCATCGCCACCGCGTGATCGTCCGCGCTCCGCTCGTAGTAGAGCTCGGCCAGGCGGAACATCACGTCCGGGGTGTAGCGGGGCTCGTCCGGGTAGCGCTGGAGGAACTCCTCGAACTGGGCGATGGCGTCGAGCCGGTCCTTGCGCTCGCTCACCTCGAGGTCGCGGATGGCCTTCTCGTAGCTGGCGGCCAGATCGCTCCGCTTCTCCTCGTACTTCTTCTCCACCAGGAGCTGGACGTCGCGCTTGAAGTCGCGGGACTCCGCCTCGTAGCTCCGGAGCATCTCCTGGAGGTCGTCCAGCTGCTTCTGCTCCTCCGGCGTGCGCCCCAGCCCCTCCATGCTCAGCTTCGGCTTCTGGCCGGGCTGGACGTCCTTCTTCTCCGGGGCCGCGGTGGGCGCGGGCGCGGCCTCCTCCGAGGCGGGCTCGGCGGCGGGGGAAGCCGGAGCAGGAGCCTTCTTCGTCGAGGCAGGCTTGCTCTTGCCCTTGCTCTTCGTCGTGGTGGCCGGGCTGGCAGCGACGGCCAGCGCGATGAGGAGCGAGCCGAGCATCAGTCGACGTCCTTCAGCAGCGGCTGGAAGTCCTGGTCCAGCGCCCGCAGCTCCTCCTCCTTCTGCGAGGCGACCTTCTGGATTTCGCTCGTCTGCGACTGCTTCCTGGTGAAGGCGGTGTCCACCACGCCCACGTCGGCCTTCAGCACCAGGTCGTAGAACTGGCGGCGCACGCGGTGGAAGCTGTCGTAGGCCATCCGGCCCACCAGCTGCTGAGCGTTGCCGGAGGCGTTGTTCACGTCCTTGCCGTACCCGTCGAGCCGCCGGGCCTCGGCCACCACCTTCTCGCGGATCTCCGCTCCCTTCTGCCGCACGCGATCGCGGAGCAAAGTCTGCGCGGAGGTGGTGCGGGCCTGCAGCGTGGCGATCTGGGTGCGCAGGTCACGGGTGCGGCCCAGGAAGGCGGTGCCCTCGCCGGTCACCCGCGGCTCGACTCCGGAGAGGATGCCGCGCGTCGAGGAGGAGGCCTGGGCCATCTCCTGCCGGAGGGCATCCTCCCCGCTGATGGTGGTGTCCACCAGGCCGCGCTGGGCGATCAGCTCGCCGCGGAGCCGGCCCACCTCCGTCTCCAGCGCCTGGAGCGAGCGCTGCTCGGAGAGGAGCCGCTCGGTGAACTGCTTCTCGTCCTCCGGGCCGTCACGGCGCTGCGCGCGGGTGTCCGCCACCCACTTCTGCGTGGCGACCAGCATCGCGGTCATGCTCTGCAGCTCGGTGCCGAGGCGGAAGGCCTCGCGGTCCATCGCGTCCATCCGCCCCTGCATCCGGGCGCGCCGGGCGGCGACCTCGTTGGGGGTGGAGGGCAGGGTGCCCAGCCGGGTGCGGGCGCTAGAGAGCCTGGCCTGGATGCGGCCCAGCTCCAGCCGCTCGTCGTGGGTGAGGACCGGGTCGAGGGCCTCGACCTCGGCGGCGTCGAGCGTGGACTCGGCGGAGGCCAGCCCGTTGGCCACGGCCTCGGCGCGGGTGGTGCCTTCCTGAAGTGAAGGGAAGGCCTCGGCCCCGCGCTCGTCCAGCGACTTGAGGATCCGCTCGGCGATGACCCGGCTCTCGGTGACGCCCTTCTTCCCGCCCTCGAGCGCGCCGACGACGCGGAGCGCCTGTCCCACGTCCTCCTGGGCACTGGCCCACTTGAGCGCCAGCGGAGGGAGGAGCGTGTTCACGTCCAGGGTCTTCTCGTTCCGGGCGAGGAGGTTGTCGAAGTAGGCGACGGGGTCCTTCTGCACCGCGAGCATCCGGTCGATCTCGTCGCGCACCGGCGCGTAGGTGCTGATGACGCCGTTGTACGTCTCGGTGGCCTCCTGGTACTTCTTGAGCTTGAGGAGCAGGTGCCCCTCGAGGATCTGGGCCTCGGGGGCGAGCGGCGACTCGGGGGCCACCAGGAGGAGGATGTCCGCCGCGTTCCGGGCGCCGGCCCAGTCCTCGACCCGCACCTTGGCCCAGGCCATCTCGTAGAGCGCCTCGGGGAAGGCGGGCGAGTCCTGGCTGATGGCCTGGTACTGGTTTACCGCCTCGGGGATGTTGCCGGTCTCCACCAGGAGCCGGGCGAGTCCGAGGTGGCCGAGCTCGACGATGCGCTGCTCCCGCTCGTCGGCCGGCGTGGCGGCGACGACCTCGCCGAATCGCTCCATGGCGCCGGCGTAGTCCTGAGCCTGCACCCGGAGGACGGCGAGGAAGTACAGGCTCGGCAGACGGAAGCGGTTGCCCTGGGCGGTGAGCGGCTGGAAGGCCTCCGCGGCGCGTCGTCGCCGCTCCTCGGCAGGCAGTTCCGTTCTCCGGGCCATCCACTTGGCATAGACGTACTGGACGTCCGGCGGGAGCTGGCCATCCGGGCCACGGGCCTTGGCCAGGTACGGCTCGATGTTTCCCCAGTCGTTCAGCTTCGAGGTGACGTCGAGGTAGCGGCCCAGCGCCTCGCGGTAGCGTGGCGTGTCCTGCTGGAGCAGCTCGCGGAGGTAGAGCCGGGCGCTGCCGTAGCTCTTCTGCTGGTAGAGCGCGTCGGAGAGGTACCAGAGCGCATCGGGACGGCGGGGGTTGTGGTCGAAGGCCTTGTCGGCCAGCAGGTCGTAGAAGAGGACCGAGGCCGTTGGCCAGTCCTGGAGCAGGTACTGGATCTCCCCGTCGGAGAAGCGCTGCTCCAGGACCAGCTCGTTGGAGGGATCGGCCCGGCCCGCGTACTGCGTCTCCACCACCGCGAGGTTCTCGGTCGCGTTCCGGAGCTGGGCCGCCACCTGGTCCAGCTTCGCCGCGGTGGACGCGGAGACGCGCACCTCCGTGGCGAGGGCAGGCGTCTCCGCCGCGAGCAGCGCGAGCAGCGCCGCGGCGCTGGTCGGCCTCACTTCGTCTCCTTCTGCTCCGCCTGCGCCTGGGACGGCTTGGGGGCCGCGTCCCGGTTGACCTCCACGTCGTAGCGGACTGCTGGGCGATCCTTCAGGTCGGTGGTGAGCCCGCCCTTCTCGTAGCCCACCACCTTGACCGTGGTGACCTTCCCCGGCTCGGCGGTGAAGGTGTAGCTGGAGCTGACGGTGAACTTGTAGCCCTCGAGGTAGCTGAAGACCCCGAAGCCCCTCCCCCGGTAGACGAGGCGGACCGCGACCTGGTGCTGGCCGGGGACGATGCGCCCGTTGAAGATCTCGAACTCGGGGCGCTTGGAGAGGTCGCCGTCCTTGTCGGTGCGGGTGAGGATGGGCGCACCGTCGAGCGCGTAGGCCACCGAGTCCAGGGCGAAGCTCCCGCCCATGTCGTTCTTGTGCACCAGCACCGCGCGGGCGCCGGAGGAAAGGTCACCGCCGAGAACCGTTTCTTGCAGGAGCAGGAGGCGAGCCTTGGTGCGGTAGATCTTTTCTTTCAGGTCCACC
>DASROG010000594.1:0-5696 GCA_035646995.1 Myxococcaceae bacterium | reverse complement strand
ACTTCGCCCCGCGCGGTCTCTCCGAGCCGCTCTCGGCGCTGCCGGTGACGCTCGGGCTCGCCTGGGCGCTGCCGGCCGGAGCCTCGCGGCGGGAGCGCGTGCTCGGGGCCTCGCTGCTCGGATTCGCGGTGCTGCTGCGGCTCCAGGACGCGCTGATCTGCGTGGCGCTGGTGGGGACGTGGCTCGGACGGCGCCGCTGGCGTGAGGCAGCGGAGGTCAGCGGCGTGCTCCTCGCCTGGGCGCTCGTCTTCGGGCTTCTCGATCGGCTGACCTGGGGCGGCTGGTTCCACTCCGCGGCCGCGTACTGGCGCTACAACTGGGTGCAGGGCCGGGGCGCGCTCTTCGGCGCTTCGCCGCCCGGCTACTACCTCCGCGTGCTCTGGACCTCGATGCCGACGGTGGCGGCGGTGATGGTCCCGGCGGTTCTCCTGGGCATGGTGCGGGCGCCCGCGCTCGCGGCGACCGTCGCCCTCTTCGCCGGGGTGCACAGCGCCATCCCCCACAAGGAGCTCCGGTTCATCCTCCCGGTGCTTCCCGCGGCGATGGCGCTCGCCGGGGTGGGCCTCACCGTGGCCGCGACGCGGGTGGGCCGCCGGCTCCCGGTGGGGCTCGCGCTGCTCGGGGCGGTGAGCTCCGGCGCGAGATTCCACTCCCTCACCTTCGGTCAGCTCGGAGCGTACGAGGGACAGCGGGAGGCGGTGAGCGCCTACGACGACTTCGGTCCGGTGAACCGGCTCCTCCTCGTGGCCAGCGAGCTCCCCGGGCTGTGCGGGCTCAAGGTCGAGGCGACGCACATCGCCTGGGCCGGGGGCTACTCCTACTTCCATCGGGACGCGCCGATGTACTCGCACCTGGGGCCGCCGCGCGGGTCACGGCACTTCGACGTGGTGCTCACGCCGGCGTTCGCCGCCCCGCCGCAGACGGTGGTGGCCCGGGACGGGCCGCTGGTGCTGGCCAGGATCTTCGACGGACCCTGCATTCCGGATCCCGGGTACCGCCCAGACCTTCCCTGATCCACCCGCCCGGACGAGGGAGACCGGGCGTTGGCGACGACGGCTCACGGTGAGACGGGGAGCAGCCGCAGGTCGTAGGTCACGGTCACCGCCTCGCCGACCTTGATCTCCGCGAACAGCACCTTCGTCGACTTCACCACCACCCCGTGGTCGGCGAGCACCACCGTGGAGCGGCCGCGTGCCCGGAGGCCCGGTCCGTCGCGGAGGACACGCACCAGCTCCTTTCGCTCGCGGCTCACCCCGTGCACCGTCCAGCGCGCGTCGACCTCGACCCGGACCGGCTGCCCGGCAGCCAGCAGCGACAGGTCGTCGAGCGGACGGGCCCCGAGCAGCTCGAGCCGGACGTCGGGGAACGTCACCGACTCGGGACCGCTCGCCGGCAGCCGGTTCTGTCCGTCGCAGACGTGCTCCCCGGGGAAGCGCCCTCCGGCGGCGTAGTCCACCCCGAGCGCCTCGCGCATGTGACAGTCGCGCGTGCTCCCGTCGCCGCGGATCCCGGAGATGGGCACCACCACCGCTCCCGAGCCGCCTGAGAGCGTCGCCGGGTCCAGGGTCACCTCGCCCCGGATCTCCTGCGCCGTCTGGGTGTGGCTGCCGAGGCTGTACACCACCACCGCCTCCGCCTTGCTTCCCTCGGACGGCGGGGCCACGCGGTACGTGCGCGGCTCGGCGAATCCGGCCGCCGGCAGGAGGACGGCGAGCAGCAGCCAGGGCGCGCTCACGGCCCGAGCGTGACCGCGGCGAAGACCAGGGTGGTGGACCGCCGGAACCGGTCGTTCCCGTCCTGGGGGGGAGTCCGGGTCACCAGCTCGTTCACCAGGTGGGACGCTCCCGCGCGCACCGCCACCCGCTCGCCGAACCACCAGGCCACGAAGAACTCCGCGTCGTGCGTCCATCCGTTCTCCAGCGCTGCCGCCGCTCCCCGGGTGGTGAGGATCAGTGTCCTCATCGCCCAGCCCCGGCGCGACATGAGGAGCCTCCCCGCACCGGGGGGTGTCCGGGCAGGGGAAGTAGGTGACGTTGCCGCATCGAGTTACGCGGGCGAGCGTTGGCAACCGTCGGCCACCGCGGGCAGAGTTCCGCCCCATGTCCGATTGCGTGTTTTGCAAGATCCGGGACGGTCAGATTCCCGCCAAGCTCGTCATGCGGGACGACCGCTGCATCGCCTTCGACGACATCAACCCGCAGGCGCCGGTGCACGTGCTCTTCGTCCCCCTCCAGCACATCCCGTCCAACAACGCCCTCACCCCCGAGGACCGCGAGCTCGTGGGCCACCTCGTGCTCTCGGCCTCTCGCCTGGCGGCCGAGCGAGGAATCGCCGAATCGGGCTACCGCGTCATGCTGAACACCGGCCCGGACGCAGGACAGCAGGTCTTCCACCTGCACCTGCACCTGATTGGCGGGCGGAAGCTCAAGGGCTCGATGGGTTAGGCGTTAAAGATGTCATTCGCTTGCATCAGGTGATGCCAGCGGCTTGAACTTCCTGGGGGCATTCCGACGCAAGTTCCGGGATTTCCTGGCCTCCGATCTGGCGACTTCCTTGCTTTAGGCCGGCCGCTGAACGCCCCGGACCTGCGGGGACAGCAAGGGAGAAGCGCGATGGCCAGCCTCGAGACCGCATCCTGGAGCAACGGCGAGCACATGGGAGCCCCCGCGTCTCGCGGGACGGACGCCCGCCGCGCTCTGCGGGAGGCGGGACTCCGGGTCACGGAGCAGCGACTGCGGGTGTATGAGGCCCTGCAGAAGGCAGCCCGCCCGATGAGCCACCCCGAGATGGTGGCGCTCCTCCCGGCGGACGGGATGGACCGGACCACCGTGTACCGGATCCTCATGGACCTCACCGAGCGGGGGCTGGCCCACCGGCGGGACCTGGGTGACCACGTGTGGCGGTTCGACCTTCGTGGTCCCGACCAGCGCCGGCACGAGCAGAACCACCCCCACTTCAGCTGCACCGAGTGCGGCGTGCTGGAGTGCCTGCCGCTGGATGCCGTCACCCTCGCGCCCGCCCTTGCGCGCTCCGCGGCGGAGATCCACGTCCGCGGCCGTTGCGCTCGCTGCGCGGCCTAGGACTCGTCGAAACCTGCGAGTCCCTGTGGCCAGGCGGCCCGGGACGGGCTAGGAGAGCCGACCGGAAACGCCTCGGGAGCCACTGCACAGGATGGGAACGATGCACCGTTGGGTCGTGGTGTGTGCCACCGTCATCGTCGCGGCGTGTGACCAGTACAAGGAACCCCTTCCGCCACGAGACGTCCAGCCCTTGACCACCCGGTCGCGCGAGCTGGCCTCGTCCGGCATCGACTACGCGGGGACGGGACCGGGACGCGAGCAGCGAAACGGGACCGCCGGCGTGAACTCGGACACCAACGACGATCGGTTGGTGGCGAACCGGTTGACTGACCCCGGACCTCCTCCGGGGAGCGGCGTGTTCGGGCCGGGCACCGGCGTGAGTGAAGCGTCTCCCGGCCGGGGGACGACGGTGCCGACCGCGGACCTCGACACACCCGAGTTGCGCAACGCACAGCGCGGGGGCCGCGTCTACCGTCCCAGCGATCACTACTTCGTGAACGGCATGGACATGGGTCCGAGCTGGGACGCGGCCCCGGGCACGGGTGGCCCGAACAAGTCGAAGCTGAAGCAGCCGTAGCACGCCGCTCACCTGCCCCGTCCGCGGGCCGGGCCCGCGCGACGTCAACCGCTGGCAGATGCTCTCGGGCGTTCGTTGCCGCGGGAGCGTCGCGTCCAGCGTGCCTGGCGCTCAGCCGCGGGTGGGAAAGCGGACCTCCACCGTGTAGCAGCCGGGAACGGGCGGGAGCGGGAGCGCTCCGGGGATGACGCAGTCCCTCGCCGCCCGGTCCAGCTGATCCGAGCCGGTCGTTCCCAGCAGGCCCACCTCGCTCGGCCGCCCGGCGGCATCCAGACAGAAACGCAGCGGGACGCCGGGGACCGCGTGGCGCGCGGTCCGGACGACCGAGGGCGGGGCACAGCGCTGGGCGGACCACGCCAGCCGCTGCGAGAGCACGGCCAGGAGCGACGCGCCGCCCGCGCCCGTGGAGCCAGAGGCGGATTCACCCCCCGGGCCTTCCCCTTCCGCGCCCGAGGCGGCGATCGCCGCCGGTGCACCCGCGACGCTCTCCGGGCTCGCCGCGCCGGACGCGCCCGGCCCGCCCGCGGTGGCAGCCGCGGACGGATGCTCGGGTCCGTTGCTCCTGACCGGAGCGCCGAGTACCCACAGGTCCGATTGCACCGGCGTCACCAGCGCCACGGCGTCGGAAGCCGACCGCGCCCCGGACACCTCCGCGGTCGTCTCCCGCGCCTCGGGCGTCCGGAACGACCGGGACCCCGGTCGAGCTGTCGTGGCCCCCGGCGCCAGGCCGGCGGTCGCGCCTGTGGCCGGTGTGGCGCGAGGGGCCGCAGTCGTGCCGGCTCCCTCGAGCAGACTCGCGCGGGGCAGGCGAGCATCGACCTCGCCTCGTCCGGGCGCCTCGTGACCGGCGCCGGGCGCGCCGCTCGGCGCACGCCCGCCGGCCATGCCCGCCGGTTCCACGAGAGCGACGCGCATCGCCGGTGGGGCGGGAGCTCGGGGATGCGCCAGCGCCAGCAGCCCCGCGAGAACGGCGAGGTGCACCGCTGCGGAGAGGGCCAGCGCGCTGGCGAGCCGGGGCGCGGTCACGCCGACCCTCTGGGAGCGAAGAGGCGGTGCCCGGTCTCGGTGCGCGCCTCGGTCAGGCCGAGCCCGTAGAGCCGGCCCAGCCGCGCGGCTTCGAGCAGCTCGGCGGAGGCGCCCTGCCCCAGCACCCGTCCGTCGCGGAGCAGCAGCGCCGAGTCGGCGAACGCCGCGGCGAGGTTGGGGTCGTGGAGCACGGCGATCGCGGCCAGGCCCTCCCGCACGCGTGCCCGCACCCGCTCCAGGACCTGCGCCTGGTGGTGGAGGTCGAGGAAGGCAGTGGGCTCGTCGAGCAGCAGCAGCGACGGCTCCTGGGCGAGCGCGCGCGCCACGAGGAGCAGGCGCCGCTCCCCGCCGGACAGCCGCGAGACGACGCGCCCGGCCAGATGGGCGATCTCCAGCTCGGCCAGCACCGCCCGCGCCACGGCCAAGTCCTTCGGCCCCGGGAGCCCCCACGCGCCCTGGTGCGGGGAACGTCCCATGAGCACCAGCTCGAGGCCGGTGAAGCCGGGGTCACCGTCGAACGACTGCGGGACCCAGGCCAGGCGGCGGGCGAGCGCGCGGCGTTCCCAGCGGCCCACGGGCGTGCCGAAGAGGCGCACCTCGCCCCCGAGCGGCCGGAGCAGGCCCAGGACGGTGCGGAGGAGGGTGCTCTTCCCCGAGCCGTTCGGCCCGAGCACCGCCCAGAGCGTGCCGGGAGCGATGGCCACCGACACGCCGGACACCACCGGCTCGCCGCCGTACCCCACCGCGAGCGCCGCGGTCTCCAGCGCCGGGGCGGTCATGCCGGATGCTCCCGCCGGTTGAGAAGCCAGACGAACAGCGGGCCGCCGAGGACCGCAGTCACCACTCCCACCGGCGGCTCGGCATGGAAGACCGGGAACAGCACCCGCGTCGCCGCGTCGGCGAGCACCAGGAACGCCGCGCCGCCGAGCGCGCTGGCCGGAACGAGGAACCGCTGGTCGGGTCCCAGCCACAGCCGCAGCAGGTGCGGCACGATGAGCCCCACGAAGCCCACC
>DASROG010000593.1:0-2818 GCA_035646995.1 Myxococcaceae bacterium | reverse complement strand
CCACGAGGTAGTCCTGCATGGCGGCGAAGTTGCCGCCGTGCTCGGCGAGCGCGTAGTCGGCGAGACCTGCGACGTCGACGATCCGATCGCCGCGCAGGGTGAGCGACGCGCCACCGATGTCCGCCAGCCCGACCCGCGCCTGCTCGACTCCCAGCGCCGCGAGCCGCTGCCGCAGCTCGAGCGCCTTGTCCCGGACGAAGCTCGCCGGGAACCCGGGCTCGCGCCTCGTGGCCTCGAACCGCCGGAGCTCCGCCGGGACGACGAGGCCGAGCACGCAGAGCGCCGCGACGAGGGGGATGACCGGCCCGCGGAGGAGCGGGGGCGCGCGTTCGCCGAGCTCGGGCACCGCGCTCAGCCCTGCGCCGACGAGGATGCCGAGCAGGGGCCAGAGCGGTCCGAGGAAGCGCCACTGGGCCATCCAGTCGGCCCTCACGCTCCAGACGAAGGCGACGCCGCAGAGCAGGAAGGCGAGGGCGAGGCTCGCGGGACGGCGAGTGGTCCAGGAGAGGAGGCCGAGTGCTCCGAGCCCGGTGCCCACGGCGAGCGGGAGCGGGTACGCGCGGGCAAAGCCCAGCAGGTACTGGTCGGGGCGGAAGTTCCAGTGCTGCTTGGCGAAGTAGGTGTTGGGCAGCAGCCGGGCGAAGTACGCCCAGCGGAAGGCGAGGTAGGCGCAGGCCACGAGCCCGAGCACGCCGAGGAGGCTCGCTTCCGGGCGGCCCGGCCGGCGTCCCTCCTGGAAGAGCCAGAGCACCCAGAGCCCGGCGGCGACCAGGATGACCAGCGGCGCCTCGGGTCGGGTGAGCGCGAGGCCCGCGAGGAGCAGGCCGCTGGTCAGCCCGCGGCCGAGCCGGAAGTCGCGGACCAGCGCCCAGACGCTCGCCGCGAGGAGCAGGGCATGGAGCCCGCTCTCCATCCCGGAGCAGATCCAGTAGGCGTAGTTCGGCGAGGCGGCGACCACCACGGGTCCCACGGCGTCCACCGGGCGCAGCCGTCGCCCGGAGGCGGCCGGGACGGCCAGCGCCACGAAGACCAGGGCCAGCGCGCCGAGGGCGACGCCGAGCCAGCGCGAGAAGGCCAGGGGCTCCACCCCCAGGGGACGCGAGAGCCCGAGGAGCAGCACCCAGAGGGGATTGGAGAACCCCTCGACCGGAGGGGACCCGGCGGTGAGCCGCAGGCCATCGCCGGCGAGGAGCGAGTGACCGTAGGCGATAGAGATGGCCGCGTCATCCACCACCGGAAGGTGGAGGAGGGCCGCGTGCACCACGGTCCCGAGAACCGCGAGGGCGAGCGCGGAGAAGGTCGCCCATTGCATCAGCGAGCCGGACACAGGCCCGGGCGCTCCCGGCCCGGCGAGCTCGCTCCGATCCGCCGGGCCGACCACCTGCGGGTCCACGCTCGAGAGCCTCACCCCAGTCACGTGCTCGGGGCAGTGCAGCACACGGCTCGCGAGGCCGGCAACGGGACCGTGGAGCACCCGCGACGCCGTGGGAGTGCTAAGAGCCTGCTCCCCATGGCCAAGCAGATCGGAAACCGCAGCAAGCGGAAGCTGAAGAACCGGGCGAAGGTGAAGCGGCGGGGGCTCCGGAGGGGCCGGGTCCGCCGGCAGAAGGCGGCGGGCCGGCGGTAGCGCTTGCCGCGCCGGTGACGCTGCCCGCGGACTGTGCTGGCGTTCACCGGCTGGTGGAGGTAGCGGTCGCGGGCATGGAGACCCGGGCGCTCTTCGATTTCGTCGTCACCTTCACCAACGGTGGCAGTCTCCGTGGCGAGGGCTTCCGGCTGGACCTGCCGCGTGCCGATACTCCGGAGGGCGAGATCGCCGGGCTGCTCGTGGCGCACCTCGGTCTTCTCATGGTGGAGCGGGTCGAGCTGCGCCAGCTGCGCCGCATCGAGGAGCCTCACCGGGGCTCGCGCGGGGTGCCTCGCGCGTCCGCGGGCGGCCGGCGGCTGGTGGACCTGAGCCACGCCATCCACCACGGGCTGGTGACGTACCCGGGTCTGCCCGCGCCGGAGATCACCGACCACCTCTCGCGTGAGGCCTCGGCAGGGAAGTACGCGCCCGGGGTCACCTTCCAGATCGGCCGGATCAGCCTGGTGGCGAACACCGGCACGTACCTGGACAGCCCGTGGCACCGCTACGCGGAGGGGGTCGACCTCGCGGGACTCCCGCTCGGTGCGCTGGTGGACCTGGAGGGCGTGCTCCTCCGGGCCGCCGGGACGGGGCGACGGGGCATCGACGTGCTCGAGCTCGCACCGCTCGAGGTGCGGGGGAGGGCGGTGCTCCTCCACACCGGATGGGATGTGCACTTCGGCACCCCGCGATACGCCCAGGAGGCGCCGTTCCTGACCGACGCCGGGGCGGCGTGGCTGGTGGAGCACGGCGCGGTGCTGGTGGGCATCGACTCCATCAACATCGACGACATGGGCGACGCCACCCGACCGGCCCACTCGCGCCTGCTGGCTGCCGGCATCCCCATCGTCGAGCACCTCCGCGGGCTGGAGCAGCTCCCGGCGACCGGGTTCCGCTTCTCGGCGGCGCCGCCGCGCATCCGGGGGCTCGGAACGTTCCCGGTGCGCGCCCACGCGGTGATCGACGGCTGACGGGCGTTGCCTTTCCGGAGAGGCAGACGGGCTGCGACGCCGGAACGTCCGGGCGGGGCCCAGGCCCCACGTCGACGAGTTCCGAACACCGTGCCGCACCCGGGGTGTTTCCCATCGATGGGTTGCGGAAACCGGTTGGAACGCCCGGGACGGCTTCCCCGCGGCGTGTCCCGGCCGGGCGATCCTTTCTGCACGCCGGAGCGCGTCCCACGTGCAGAAA
>DASROG010000592.1:0-5859 GCA_035646995.1 Myxococcaceae bacterium | reverse complement strand
GATCCGCCCACCCCGGGGGCTCACGTCCAGCGCGTTGAGGATCAGGTTCAGGAGGACCTGCCGGAGAACGCTCTCGTCGGCGGCGGCAGGGGGGGTCCCGGGCAGCACCTCCACCACCAGCTGGACCAGCCTGGCCTCGGCGTCACCCGACAGCAGATCCGCCACCTTCCTGAGCAGCGCCTCCAGCGGCACCGACCTGCGCACCAGCTCGCGCGGCCGGGAGAAGAGAAGGAAGTCCTGGAGCGTCTGGTCGAGGCGGCGGATCTCGTCCCGCACCAGCACCAGCGGCTCGAGCAGCGGCGCCTGACCGCCGTCGGGCAGCTTGCGGACGCGGCGCTCGAGCACCGAGAGCTGCAGCGCCGCGGCGTTCAGCGGGTTGCGGATCTCGTGCGACAGACCGGCAGTCAGCCGACCCACCGCGGCCAGCTTCTCCGCCAGCTGTGCCCGGCGGGTGAGCTCCTCGCGCTCGGCCTGGAGCCTCACCTGACGCAGCGCCTGGCCCACGGTGAGCAGCAGCTCGGGCACGGCGCAGGGCTTGACCAGGTACGCGCAGGCGCCGGCGCGGATGGCGGCCGCGGCCGACTCCACGCTCGCGAAGCCGGTGAGGAGCACCACCTCGGCGCCGGGAACGGCCTGGTGCAGCTCGGCGGCGAGCTCGGTCCCGTCGCCGTCCGGAAGCCGGAGGTCCACCAGGGCCACGTCGAATCCCTCGGAGGCGCGGGCCCGGGCGGTGGCGCAGCTGGTGGCGCGGAGGACCTTGTAGCCTTCGTCCTCGAGGATCTCGCCCAGGTTGTCGACCAGATCGACGCTGTCATCGACGAGGAGGATGCGTCCCTGGCTCACCCACCCTCCTCGAACTTCTCCAGCGCGGCGTCCAGCGCCGTGGCCAGCGCCTCCAGCGAGGCCAGAAGCCAGACCAGGTGCACGCCGGGGTGCGCCCGGGCCCAGGCTGCGGCCTCCGCCTCGGCGGTGTCGGCCAGCACGGCCAGGAGCGGGGTGGGCCCCGGAGGCGGGGCGTCGGCCGGGGTGAAGGGCATGGGCGTGCAGCCATGCTCCCGCACGAACTCCATCACCCGGTTCACCCGGTCGGAGGCGCCGCAGACCACCCAGACCACCGCGCCGCGCCGGGCGTGCTCCAGCCGCTGCAGCAGGATCTCCACCGGGACCGGCTTGGGCAGCGTCGCCAGCACTCCCATCCGTTCCACCCGGGCGAGGTCCGCGTCACCGATGAAGGCGGTCACCACCAGCGCCGGAAGGGCGGGGTCGGCCTGGCGGGCCGCGGCCAGCAGCTCGGCGCCGCCGAGGCCGGGCATCCGCATGTCGGTGACCAGCGCGGTGTAGCGGCGCTCCTGTAGCCGACGGAGCGCCGCCACCGCATCCAGCTCGACGTCCACCTCGGCCCCGCTGGTCTCGAGGATCTCCGCCAGGTTCTCGGCCAGCGGCTGGTTGTCGTCCACGACCAGGTAGCGTCGCAATCCCCGGCTCGTCATGAAGGCGCCCCCGGGAGGGTGAGGATGAAGCGCGCCCCCCGCGTGGGCGGCGTGACATGGCCGATGGTCCCCCCGTGGCGCTCGGCGATGCGTTTCACCAGCGCCAGGCCCAGCCCCACCCCCTTGGACTTCGTGGTGATGAGCGGCTCGAAGAGGCGGGCCTTGACCGAGGCGTCCAGGCCGTGACCGGTGTCCTCCACCGAGATCTCCACCTTCCCGTCCACCATCCGGGCCTCGACGGTCACCGCTCCCGTCTCTCCGCAGGCCTCCACCGCGTTCTGCACCAGGTTGACGAACGCCTGCCGGAGCTGGGCAGCGTCGCCCAGCACTCGCAGGCCGGCGAGGGACCGGACGTCCACCTTGACGCCCTCCCGCCGCTGCACCAGATCGACCGCCCGGGCCACCACCTCCGAGAGCGCCAGCGGCTGGGGGTCCATCGGCCGGTCCCGGACCAGGTCGAGGAGGGAGGTGACGATGCCGTTGGCCACCGCGATCTGCTCGGCGATGCGCTGAAGGTGCTTCTTCGCGCCCGGGTCGGTCCCCACACGCTTCTCCAGCAGGAACACCGACGACTCGGCGACCCCCAGCGGATTGCGAAGGTCGTGGCCGATGCTGGCCACGACCTGCCCGAAGGTGGCCATCCGCTCGGTGCGCGCCTTCTGCGCCTCCAGGTCCTCGCGGTAGGTCTGGAGCATGATCGCCAGCTCCAGATCCAGCATTCGCGACAGCGCGTTCTGGGCCACGAAGTGCTCGGGCGACTCCGGGGCCAGGAGTCTCGAGACGCGGGCCGAGAGCTCGCGGCGGAGCAGGTTCATCGCTCCGAACATGTAGTGCTGGGGCAGGCCGATCCGGACGTGCACCCGGCCGATCCGCGCCCGTCGCTCCACGTAGGTCTCGTCCCACGGGCCCTGGAACAGCCCCTCCATCCATGCCACCAGCGAATGCCTGAGCTGGCCCACCGAGCTCTCGCCCCGCTCGAGGACCGCCCGTGCAGGCGGGTACTCGAGGATCCGGTCATAGAAGAGCTCCGAGACCTCCGGGAAATCCGGCGCCAGTCCGGGGTGGAGCGCCCGGAGGATGGCCTGGTCCGCGGGGCCGAAGCCCACGTAATCCTGTAGCTCCTGGAAGACGCCGAAGGGACTCATCCTCTGAAGCGGGACATAGTCCGGATTCCAGGCCGAGCGCGACCACGGGCCGGCCTGGCTCTTGCTAAGCTCAGCACCCAACATGGCGTCTGCGCGCATCCTGGTGGTGGACGACGAGCCGAACGCCCGCGGCGCGCTGCGGACCATCCTCGCCGAGGAGGGGTACGCCGTCTCCGAGGCGGGGGATGGGGTCGAGGCCCTGAGCGCCCTCCGGAACGTGGGGGCGGACCTGGTCCTGGCCGACGTGCGGATGCCCCGGATGGACGGGCTCACCCTCCTGCGGGAGGCCCGCGAGAGCGGCATCGACGCGGCCTTCGTGGTGATGACCGCCTTCGGGTCCATCGAGATGGCGGTGGAGGCGATGCGGGCCGGGGCAGAGAACTTCCTGGTGAAGCCGCTCGACGAGCGGGCGGTGCTGGTGGTCATCGAGAAGGCGCTGGAGAAGCGGCACCTGGCGCAGGAGGCCGCCAGCCTGCGCGTCCGGGTGCGCGAGCGGGTCCACTTCGACAACATCGTCGGCGACAGCCCGGCGCTGCGCGAGGTCTTCGAGGTGGTCCAGCGCGCCGCCCCCACGCGGGCCAACGTGCTCATCCTCGGCGAGTCCGGGACCGGCAAGGAGCTCATTGCCCAGGCGCTGCACGAGCTGTCCCCGCGGAAGGACCATCCGTTCGTCCGCGTGAACTGCGGTGCCCTCACCGAGACGCTGCTCGAGTCGGAGCTCTTCGGTCACGAGCGGGGCGCCTTCACCGGGGCGGTGGCCCGTCGCGAGGGCCGCTTCGAGCGCGCCGACGGCGGCACGCTGTTCCTCGACGAGATCGGCGATGTCTCCCCCGCGGTGCAGGTGAAGCTCCTCCGGGTCCTCCAGACGCGGGAGTTCGAGCGGGTGGGAGGCACCGAGACGCTCAAGGTCGACGTCCGCCTGCTCACCGCGACCAACAAGGATCTCGCCTCCGAGGTGGCCACCGGGCGTTTCCGCGAGGACCTCTTCTACCGGCTCAACGTCATCTCGGTGACCCTGCCGCCGCTCCGGGCGCGGAAGGGAGACATCCCGGCCCTCGTGTCGCATTTCCTCCGGCGCTTCACCGACCTGCACGGCAAGAAGATCCAGGGACTCGCCCCGGGCACGCTCCAGGCCCTGCTCCGCCACGACTGGCCAGGCAACGTCCGCGAGCTCGAGAACTCCATCGAGCGAGCGGTGGTGCTCGCCCAGGGGCCCTACCTGACCACTGACGACCTCCCGCCGACCGTGCTCGGCGCGCGGCCGTCGGACCGTCCGATGTCCAGCCTCATCCCGGGCGGTACCTGGCAGGAGATCGAGAAGCAGGCCATCCTCAGGACCCTGGAGGTGGTCGGCGGGTCGACCTCGCGCGCCGCGGCGATGCTGGGCATCAGCACCCGCACCATCCAGTACCGGCTCAAGCAGTACGCCCAGGAGCGCGAGGAGAGCGCGGCGCAGCAGCCGCAGGATCCAGCCCCGGGAAACGGGCCGGAGACCTGACTCGGCAACGCCGCTCCTCTCAGCTGAAGCGCGGGCGTTCCCGGTTCCGCAGCTGGAACCGAGCGAGGAGCACCAGCGCCACCGCGCCGAGCCCCGCGACCAGCAGGGCCGGGCTCACCACGCCCATCCGCCCCGAGAACGCATCGGGGACGAAGAGGATCCGTCCGACGAGGCCGCCCACCACCGCGCCGAACACCCCGACGCCGAGCGCGCGGATCCAGGTGAGCCCGTCGGTCGGCCAGAACGCAGCCACCAACACGCCCAGCACCGCTCCGAGAAGCAACCAGCTGAAGAGCTCGAACACCGTCATCGTGAACCGCCACCTTTCGCTGGACTGGCGCGTGCATCCGGTGTGCACGGCGGGAACGAACCTGGAACTCGAAGGAGCTGCCGAGGTCGGCGGGTCGGGGAGGGTGCACCGATTGCAGCGCACCAGCTCCGGAACGCAAGCGCTGCGGCCCCGGCAGGTCGGTCAATGCGTACGACGTGCGCTGCGAGCTACACCCTGGCGACCTTCTCCACCGCCACGGGGATCTTCTTCGGCTGCACCGCGGGCACCTTGGGGAACACGATGGTCAGCACGCCGCTGGCCAGATGCGCCTCGACCGCGTTGAAGTCCGCGCCCTCGGGGAGCGTGAACGAACGGGTGAAGCGTCCGTAGGTCCGCTCACGGGTGTAATACTCGCCCTCCTCGCCCTTCTCCACCTTGTCGAGACGCATGCCGGTGATCGTGAGCCTGTTACCGGTGAGGAGGATCTCGATGTCCTTCGCCTCGATGCCCGGGAGATCCGCCTGAAACACGAAGCGGTCCTTCGTCTCCCGCACCTCGAAGGGAGGAATCACCCTCTGGACTTCCACCGGAAGCATCGGTGCCATCTCCTGGAACGGATCCCAGGCGAGGAGCTCGCGGAGCGAGCGAAGCGGATGAAGCGCGGAGAGCGCCGGTAGCTCGGTGCCCGGGATCCTTCGTACGATCAGGTCGTTCATGACTGCCTCCACTGGCCCGCTGAAGTCTCGGGCCGGCATCAGGGGCAGCATTTCCCGGGCCATCACCTTTCGGGTGCGGCGCGCCTCCTAGACACGCACCTTCTTCGCCGGCAATGCGCGTCGCGTTGGCCTCGACAGCGGAACTGCTTCGATCCATCGCGCGCCGCTCATGCACCAGCGCCGGGTACGCCGGGTGCAAGTCGGATCGACGTGACCTGACGGAGAGGACATGAGTCGCGCCTTCGAGGTGGAGTGGGTGGGTACGAAGGAGGAAGGACCGGTGTTCCGCGCCGGGCGCGAGTTCGGCGTGACCGAGGCAGCCGAGCTGCGCGAGCGGCTGACCGAGCTGGGCCCGCGCGTGCCGGTCCGCGTTGACTTCACCCGCACCGTGGACCTCTCCGATCACGCGCTGGCGGAGCTGCTGGAGTGGGTGGTGGATCGGCACCGGGGGCCGGTCGCTCTCGTGGGACTCAACGCGCATCACGAGCGGATGCTGCGCTATCTCGTTCCCCGGGCGGCGCAGGCGCTACCGCTCTAGGCGCGGATCCCGGAGCTCCCGTTCCCCCGGGAGGTACGAGCGCGCGCGAGGCGTTGCGCTTCGACGACCACCGTGGATAGCTCCCCGGGGTGCGAACGAGCTCTCGCGAGGACCTGACGGGCGCCAGCCCTCCGTCGCTCTTGCGGCCGGCGATGCTGCTCCTCACGCTGGTGGCTTGCGCGCACGCGCCGGCTCCCGCCC
>DASROG010000591.1:0-6538 GCA_035646995.1 Myxococcaceae bacterium | reverse complement strand
CGCGCGTCGCAGCGGCCAGCGCCGCAGCCCAGAAGAAGGCGCAGGAGGACGCGGCCCGGGCGGCAGCCCAGAAGAAGGCGCAGGAGGACGCGGCCCGCGCGGAGGCGCAGCGGAAGGCGCAGGAGGAGACGGCGCGGGCGGAGGCGCAGCGGAAGACGCAGGAGGAGACGGCGCGGGCCGAGGCGCAGCGCAGGGCACAGGAGGAGGCGGCGCGGGCCGAGGCCCAGCGGAAGGCCCAGGAGGAAGCGGCACGCGCCGACGCGCAGCGGAAGGCCCAGCAGGAGGAGGCGGCCCGGGTGGCGGCGGCGAACGCCGCGGCCCAGAAGAAGGCGCAGGAGGAGACGGCGCGGGCCGAGGCCCAGCGGCAGGCGCGGGTGGAGCCGAGCCGGACCGTGGTCGCACAGGCGGACACCCGGGGCTCCGCGGCACGCGAGGCGAGCGACGCGCGCCCGGCGCCAAGCAGCGCGGCCAGCAGCGGCGGCGCGGAGGTGAGCAGCCGGCGCAAGACGGTGATGCTGGTCGGCTTCTCCCCGGACAAATCCCGGGTCTTCGTCCGGACCAGCGAGCCCGTGCGCTACACCGTCTCGCAGGCCGACGACCGGACCGTGGTGCTGGAGCTGGAGAACACCACCTTCCACCGCAGCAACGACCGCCGGCCGCTCGACACCCGGTTCTTCGGAGGGCCGGTGGTGGGGATCGCCCCCCGTCCAGCCAGTGGCAAGACGGTGCGCGTCGCCGTCACCTTGCGGGACAAAGTGGAGTATCAAGCCCGGCAGGACGGCAACGAGGTCTCGTTGCAGTTCGCGCCCTGAACCGGTCGGGGCGTTCCACGCCCCGCGATGACGCCGCTCGGCCTCGTTCTCGTCCTGCTCGCCCAGGCTCCGACCACGCCGCTCCCGACGGAGGGCGAGCCCGTGCGCTACCAGGCCGAGCAGGGCACGTCCGACGGACAGGGGAACGTCCTCCACCTCCAGGGCAAGGCGGAGCTGCGGACGGACACCGCCCGCATCCAGGCTGATCGCATCGACTACGACCAGCGCACGCGCATCGTCACTGCCACCGGGCACTGCTACGCGGTCAGCGGGCTCGCCGGGGCGGTGGCCGACGGGCTGACCCTCGACCTGGACGGGAACTGGCTGCAGCTCCAGAACGGCCGGCTGTTCGTGAAGGCAGACGTGCCGCCCGCCGTCCTGCTCCAGACCTCCACCCCCGAGCAGCTCCTGGCCACCGGCCGCACCACCCTCGCCGCGCGCGTGGAGCGGGTGGAGCGTGCCGGCCCGGGGCACCTGAAGGTCAGCGGCCTCGACTTCACCCCCTGCGACTGCAATCCGCTCGAGCCTCACTGGAGCATCAAGGCCACCGCGGCGGACGTGCACCCCGGCGAGCGCGCCTGGCTGTGGCTCCCGGTCGTCTACGTCTACGGCGTTCCCATCCTCCCGCTGCCGGTACTCGACGTCCCGCTCAAGCCGCAGAAGACCGGCCTGCTCGTCACCACGCCGGCGCACAGCGCGCAGAACGGGTGGCAGGTGACGCAGCCGGTGTACTTCGCGCTCGCCTCGAACTGGGACCTGACCGTCACCCCTGGATACACCTGGGGTTCATCCACCCAGCCGTCACCCAACGCCGGGGCCCTGGGGGTCAAGGGCCCGAGCCTCGACACCGAGTTCCGCTGGGCGCACTCCCGTGACACGAGGGGCGACGTCGAGCTGTTCCTGCTGAATGACCGCCTTCCGTACCGCGATCCGCGCTCGCTGGCGTTCTATCCCCTGTCGCTCGACCAGCCGACGAGGGTGACCGGAGATCTGCGAGGGCTGCGGGGGAGCGTGAACGGCGCGGTGTTGCAGAGCTTCGGTGCCGGCTGGTCCGCGCGGCTCGACCTGAATCTGGTGTCGGATTCGGCCCTGGTGAAGGACACCACGACCGACGTCGCGCAGCAGGCCAACCAGTATCTCCGCACGTCGGCGGTCGTGAGCCGGCGCACGGAGAACAGCCTTCTCTCCTTCGAGGTCACCGCCCGGCAGGACATCGCCTGGGGCGGCTTCTCGGCCCTCGACGCCGACGTCTGGCCCACGGCTCTCTACGGGCGAGACCCGGCCGGGAGCCCGCTCCCCCACCTGGACCCGCACCAGGACAACTCGTCCGGAACCTCCCGGGGGCAATGGCTCCGCGGCCCGGCCACGCTGCAGCAACTCCCGGCGATCCGCCTCGACCTGCCGTCGCGTCCACTCGGCGAGCACCTCAGCTGGCGCCTCGGCGTGGAATTCACCCGGCTCGCGCCCTTCAACGGGCACTCGGGGGACGAGGGGGTGGATGGCCTCTATCAGCTCGGCAGCCCGCCGCTCGTCGATCCGGCCGGATCCGCTCCTAACGCCGTGTGCCCGAACAACTCCACGACCGACCTGCTCAGCCAGGGTGACCGTGTCTGGCAATGCGGCGAGCGCGAGGCACGGCTTCGCCTCGATCTCGTCCCCCAACTCGCGGGAAGCTTCGCCGTGGGCGACTGGCTCCGCATCCGCCCGAGCGTGTGGATCCGGCAGGACCTCTACTTCGGAGAGGTCACCCGCAGCACCGACCAGCGCGGCTACGCCGTCGGAGACATCCTGGTCTCGAGCGAGGTGTCCCGCACCTTCTCCAACGGGCTCCGCCACGCCATCCAGCCGAGCCTGCAGTACCGGGAGATCCCCGGCCAGTGGGGAAGCGTTCCGGGCAACCGTCCCACTGGCTCCAACCAGCCGGTGGAGAACCGGTTCTACGACGAGATCGACGGCGCGCTCTTCCGGGCTCCGCTCCGGCAGGGCGTGGCACGCGTCACCCAGACCCTCAGCCGTCGCACCGGGGCGGTGATGCAGGAGCTGCTCCGCCTCGACGTCGCCCAGGAGTTCGACTTTCACACCGACAACGGGCTGGCGGACACCGTGGTGACCCTCCGGGGAGGGCTGCCGCCCTTCAGCGGGGGGGTGACCTTCCGGTACGACACGCAGCGGAGCGCCCCGGGGCTCTGGGCCGCGTTCGCCTCCTTCCAGACGCCCCGCTTCGGCACGACCGTGCGCTTCGACCAGCTGTTCGTCCCCGCGCAGTTCTTCGACCGGGACGTCTACGGCGCCTTCGCTCGCACCCTTCCCGCGGCCGCCATCAGCGCCGAGGACCTGGCCCGCTGGGGTGGAGGCGGCAACCTGCGGCAGGGGATCGACGCGCTCGTCGGCTCGCCCGTCCCGGCGGGCTTCCGCGAAGGCCAGCGCCAGAGCGCGGTCACCCTCGACTTCCGGGTGACGCTCGTCTGGGGCCTCGGGCTCACCTACTCGGGAACCCTCTATCCCGGTGCCACCTGGACCCTTCGGGACGCCACGGGTGCCCTCATCGACAGCCCGCCCGCGGCCGTCCCGGTGGTTGCCAGGACGGTGGGGGTGGCGCAGACGGTGGAGTCCAGACCCGTCACCGGGCGCTACAGCCTCCTGGGACAGCAGAACTTCGGCATCTCCTTCGCCCCGGCCTGCAACTGCTGGCGCCTGGACGTCATCGGCCGCCTGCCTCCTCCCTTCGGGCAGTACATCGCCGATCCCCAGAACCCGGGGTCCTACCTCCGCAGCACGTTCCAGTGGCGGTTTCCGGACCTCATCTTCCTCCTCACGATCCAGAACTTCGGGACGTTCGGCGCCAGCTAGTTCCCGGAGTGTGGCGCTGGACAACGGAGCGGCTTTGCAGGAGGTTCGCTCTGAGTCAAAGGCATGAGCTCGTGTGGGAGTCGTAAGACCGGGCTTTCTCCATAGATTTTCCAGACTTCGAGGGCCCACCGTGTCTGACATCGGCAAGCGTATTGGTCGAAGGATTCGGGACCTCCGCACCCAGCGCCAAGATCGCTGGACCCAGGAGGACCTGGCCGAGCGGGCGAAGATCAGCGTGTCGTTCCTCTCGATGATCGAGCGCGGCGAGCGCGTGGCGCACGTCGAGACGCTGGCCTCCCTGGCAGAGGCACTGGGAGTGAGCCTCGCCGAGCTCTTCGTCGAGCCCACTCCCCAGGGAAGCAACGGAGAGGAGCTCCTCCGCCCGATCTCCGAGTTCGTGCGGTCCCGTCACCTGGATAGCCGCGACGTGGAGAAGCTCCTGGGCGTTGCCCGGGCCATGTTCGCCACCCAGGCCACCACGGTCTGAGGGCGCCGCCCCGTTCCACTCGCTTGACCGCCCGGATGCTGCCCCCTAGGGTCCGGCGCTGACTTTCGAGTCAACGAGGGGCCAACCTGTGGCGGGAACCAAGGCCAGCACCGCAGCGGAAGCGCGAGACCAGGACCGCCGGAAGACCATCCTCCGGGCCGCGGTCGAGGTGTTCGCGCGAAAGGGCTACCACGGCTGCCGGATCGCGGACGTGGCTCGCGAGGCCGGCGTCGCCTACGGCCTCGTCTACCACTACTTCAAGAACAAGGAGGAGCTGCTCCAGCTCGTCTTCGAGACCGGCTGGGGCGGCTTCATGTCGCGCATCCGCGACGCCGCCGAGGCCAGCGCTCCGCTGGAGCAGAAGATCCACCGCATCGCCCAGGTTGCCTTCGAGGCCTACCGGATCGATCCCCGCGGCGTTCGGGTGCTGGTGCTGGAGTTCGCCCGGAGCCCGAGCACCGGCGAGGCCAACCGGCGCACCGCCTTCGCCGAGGTGCTGGGGGTCATCACCCGGATGTTCGAGCGAGCCCGGGCGCGTGGCGAGCTGCGGGCTGGACTCGAGCCGGCGCTCTGCGCGGCGATGCTCTTCGGCTCGGTGGAGATGAGCCTCACCGGATTCGTCATGGGTCTCCTCGACCCGCGCGATTCCGGGCTCCTCGCCCACGCCCAGGAGCAGCTCACCTCGCTGTTCCTCGACGGCGCTCGTGCCACTCCGGAGGACGGACGATGGAAGAAGGACCGGTCCGGTCCCAGGTTGAAGCCGGTCAGGCGCTCCTGACCATCGACCGGCCCGCGGCACGCAACGCGCTCTCGCCCGAGGTGGTGCAGGCGCTCCGGGCCGCGCTCGCCCGCGTCGAGGCGGATCCTGCCGTCCGGGTGGTGGTGCTCACCGGAGCCGGAGACCGCGTCTTCTCCGCCGGGGGTGACCTCGGTGCGCTGCCCCCCGCACCAGGGGGACGCCCGCGGAGCGGCGCAGGAGCGCCGCCCGTCCAGGCTCAGCCGGAGGGCGGATTCCTCGCCGGCCACGCGCTCCGCCGCGAGTACGGCGCGTTGCTGGAAGCGCTCGCCGGCTCCCCGCTTCCGACCGTGGCCCGGGTCAACGGACACGCGCTCGGCGGCGGCCTGGGCCTGGTCCTGGCCTGCGACCTCGCGGTGGCGGTGGACTCGGCGGAGCTGGGCACGCCGGAGATCGACGTCGGCCTCTTCCCGATGATGGTGCTGGCCTGGCTCCAGCGGCACGTGGGCCGCAAGCGCGCCCTGGAGCTGCTCCTCACCGGCGATCGGCTGACGGCCGAGGACGCCCTCCGCTGGGGGCTGGTGAACCGGGTGGTGCCCCGGGCCGAGCTCGACTCTGCCACCGGCGCGCTCGCCGCCCGGGTGGCCGGAAAGAGCCGCGCCGTCCTCGCCCTCGGCAAGTCCTCGTTCGGGGACGCGGAGGGCATGTCGCTGCCGCAAGCGATGGACTTCCTCGCCGGTCAGCTCTCGCTCAACCTCGGGGCGGAGGACGCCGCGGAGGGCATCGCTGCCTTCCTCGAGCGCCGGTCGCCTCGCTGGAAGGACCGCTAGACAGCCATGGCACTGATACCGGACAGGGTCATCGTCACCGCCGCGCTCACCGGGGTGCTCGCCACCCGCGAGCAGTGCCCGTACCTGCCCTACACCCCGGGGGAGATCGGCGAGGAGGCCCGGCGAGCCCACGAGGCGGGCGCGGCGGTGGTGCACATCCACGGGCGAGCGCCGGACGGCGGGCCCACCTGGTCGAGCGACACCTACGCGGAGATCAAGCGCGAGGTGCAGGCGCGCTCGCCGATCATCGTCAACTTCTCCACCGGCGGGTTCAACATGGGCGCCGACACGGAGGCGGAGAAGCGGGAGCGGCTCTCCTACGTGGGCAGGACCCGGCCGGAGATCGCGGCGCTCAACATGGGCTCGATGAACTACGCCAAGTACTCCGAGAAGCGGAAGGCGTTCGTCTTCGACATGGTCTTCCCCAACCCGTTCGGCGACATCCTCCTGGCGGTCCAGGCCATGCGCGAGGGCGGGGTGAAGCCCGAGCTGGAGTGCTTCGATCTCGGCCACGTGGCCAACGCCGAGCCGCTCCTCCAGATGGGCGCGCTGAAGCGGCCGCTGCAGTACAGCTTCATCCTCGGTGTGCTCGGAGGCGCGGCCCCCTCGGCGGAGACGCTCGCCGCGATGGCCCGGTCGATCGGGCGCGAGGACACCTGGGAGATCATCGGCATCGGTCGGGGCCAGTGGCGCCTGGTGGGAGCGGCCCTCGCCCTGGGCGGGAACGTCCGCGTGGGGCTCGAGGACAACTTCTACCTGGACCCGGCCGGGACCGAGATGGCGAGGGGCAACGGGCCGCTGGTGGAGAAGGCGGTCCGCATGG
>DASROG010000590.1:0-11885 GCA_035646995.1 Myxococcaceae bacterium | reverse complement strand
GCAAGGAGAAGGCGCTCGGCGAGCTGAAGAAGGCGGCCGCGGGCGCCGAGCAGGTCTTCCTCGCCACCGACCCCGATCGCGAGGGCGAGGCGATCGCCTGGCACCTGAACGAGGAGCTCCGTCACCCAAACGCGGTGCGCGTGCTGTTCAACGAGATCACCAAGAAGGCGATCCAGGAGGCCATCGCCCACCCCCACGCGCTCGATCAGAAGATGTACGACTCGCAGCAGACGCGGCGGATCCTCGACCGGCTGGTGGGCTACCAGATCAGCCCGCTGCTCTGGAAGAAGGTGCGGCGCGGGCTCTCCGCGGGCCGGGTGCAGTCGGTCGCGGTGCGGCTGATCGTCGAGCGGGAGCGGGAGATCAAGGCGTTCGTCCCGGTCGAGTACTGGACGCTGGAGGCGGAGCTGGAGGGCAAGGCCCCACCGCCCTTCCGCGCTCGCCTGGCGAAGCTGGACGGGAAGAAGGCGGAGGTCCCGGACAGGGCGACCGCCGACGCGCTCCTCGAGGAGCTGCGGAAGGCCGACTATCGGGTCGAGACGGTGGAGCGCCGCGAGCGCCGCCGGAACGCGCCGGCGCCGTTCATCACCAGCAAGCTGCAGCAGGAGGCGGCCAACCGCCTCTACTTCACGGCCAAGAAGACGATGACCCTCGCCCAGCGGCTGTACGAGGGCGTCGAGCTCGGCGACGAGGGGCAGACCGCGCTCATCACCTACATGCGCACGGACTCGGTGCGGCTCTCGGACGACGCGGTGAAGGCCGCGCGCGAATACATCGCCGACACCTACGGGAAGGAGGCGCTGCCCGACGAGCCGGTGGTCTACAAGAGCCGGAAGAGCGCCCAGGACGCCCACGAGGCGATCCGCCCGGTGTCGATGGAGTGGACGCCCGATCGGGTCCGTCCCTTCCTCGAGCCGGACATGGCGCGTCTCTACGAGCTCATCTGGAACCGCTTCGTGGCCTGCCAGATGAAGCCCGCGGTCTACGACCAGACGACGGTGGACATCTCCGCCGGCCGGGCGACGTTCCGCGCCGCGGGATCGATCCTCAAGTTCGCGGGCTACCTCGCGGTGTACGGAATGGCGCCCACCACCGACGAGGAGGCTGACCGGGAGAAGACCGGCGCGGACGAGCCGCGGAGCGACGAGGGCAACGTGCAGCTGCCGGAGCTCGCCGAGGGCGAGCGACTCCGGCTGGTCGGGCAGGGGCTCCTCTCCGAGCAGCACTTCACCCAGCCGCCGCCGCGGTTCACCGAGGCGTCGCTGGTGAAGGAGCTGGAGGAGGACGGCATCGGGCGGCCGTCGACCTACGCCTCCATCCTCTCGGTCATCCAGGAGAAGAAGTACGTGGAGAAGATCGAGGGCCGGTTCCATCCGACCGAGCTGGGGAAGATCACCACCGAGGAGCTGGTGAAGCACTTCCCCTCGGAGATGGACGTCACCTTCACCGCGGGGATGGAGGAGCAGCTGGATCAGATCTCCGAGGGTGAGGCCGACTGGCGCCGGGTGCTCCGTGACTTCTACGGCCCGTTCCAGGTGACCCTGGCGAAGGCCGAGCAGGAGATGCGCGACGTCAAGCGGGAGGAGATCCCCACCGACGTCACCTGCGAGAAGTGCGGGAAGATGATGGCGATCAAGTGGGGGAAGATGGGCCGGTTCCTGGCCTGCACCGGCTACCCCGACTGCAAGAACACCAAGGACTTCAAGGAGGTCGACGGCAAGGTGGTCCCGGTGGAGGAGGAGCCCACCGACGAGACCTGCGAGAAGTGCGGCCGACCGATGGTCATCAAGCGTGGCCGGTTCGGCCGCTTCATGGCCTGCTCCGGCTACCCGGAATGCAAGACCAGCAAGCCGCTGTCCATCGGCGTGGCTTGCCCGACCTGCAAGGTGGGGTACCTGACCGAGCGCCGGAGCCGCCGCGGAAAGGTGTTCTTCGGCTGCAACCGGTATCCCGACTGCACCTTCGCCGCCTGGGACCGGCCGCTGCCCGAGACGTGCCCGCAGTGCGCCTCGCCGTACCTGCTGCAGAAGTACAGCAAGCGCGACGGCGCGCGCATCGTGTGTCCCAACAAGGAGTGCGGATACACCCGCTCGGTGGACGAGGGCGGCCCGGTGGCGCCGCCCAGCGCAGCCTGACCGCCCGGGCGGCGAGGGCTCGACGAGGGCCCCCGCGCAGGTGCCGACCCCTGGCTCGAGCCGGTGGGCCGTGCGCAGCGGCTCCACGACTCTAGGGGGTCTCGTCCGAGACCGGTGCCCGGTCGCCGGAGCGCGGAGCGGCGTTCCGTCCTCTCCCGTACCTCAGGGAGCCCGCCGCTCGCATCCTCGAGCCGCGACCGGCCGACGACGCGTCGGGCACGGTCCCCGAACCGGGGCCTGACCCATGGGATGGCGGCCCGCTCCTGGCGGCGACCGGAGGAGTGCCGGCCGGCGGAGGTCAGGGGATCTGCGCGGCGGTGCGATGCTTCCTCCGCCGAGCCGAGGCGAGCGCCCTCCCGCGCGCGACCGTGCCGTTCTTGACACCCGCGGGCGCGCAAAGGGACGATGTTCCTCAGCGTCTTCGCCGTGAAGCACCGCTCCCCTGCGTCCCCCGAACGTCGCCTGCTGCCCCGGGGCCGCTTCCTTCCCGAGAGCCTGACCGCGCCGGCCACGAGCCACCCCCGGGCGCGCCGAAGAAAGGATTCACCCCTGTGATGGACACGTCGCTGAGCCACCTGGTCGAGGCCGTCCTCACCGCCGCGCCTGCCGCGAAGGGCGGGGCGATGGACTCGATCGTCCGGTTCTTCAAGGAGGGTGGGCCGTTCATGTACGTGAACATCTTCTGGATGGCGTGCGCGATCGCCGTGGTGGTCGAGCGCGTCGTCACGCTGATGTTCCGTTACAACCTGAACGCCGAGCCGTTCATGGAGCAGATCACCAAGCTGGTGCTCACCGGAAACGTCGATCGCGCGGTGAAGCTCTGCGGTGCGGCGCCGAACTCGCCGCTCGCCCGGGTCATCCGGGCCGGGCTCACCCGGGCCAATCGCGGAGAGATGGAGGTGGCCAAGAGCGTGGAGGAGGCCGTCCTCGAGTACACCCCGCCGATCCAGTCGCGCATCCCCTGGCTCTGGTCCCTGGCCAACATCGCGACCCTGGTCGGGCTCCTGGGCACCATCAGCGGCCTCATCATCACCTTCCAGTCGCTGGGCAACGTGCCGGCGGACCAGAAGCAGGCCATCCTCTCCAACGGCATCTCGGAGGCGATGAACAACACCGCGTTCGGCCTCGGGATCGCGGTGTCCTGCATCATCGCCCACCTGTTCCTCACCGCGTACGCCAAGAAGATGGTGGAGACGGTTGAGCTCAGCGCGCTGAAGCTGGAGAACCTCCTGTCGCGTCGCCAGGCCGGTGAGACCTCGGCGATGGACTTCGAGCGGTCGGCCTAGGCGCTCGCCAAGGGTCAGCGCCCCATGGCCTTCTTCTACAGCAAGCGCAAGCTCCGGGTCCGTGAGCGGGATGAGGGCGAGGGGCTCAACATCGTCCCCTACCTCGACATCCTCATGAACCTGATCATGTTCATGCTCCTGTCGATCACCGGGCTGTCCGCGTTCGGCATCCTGAACGTGAACGCGCCGAACTACGGGGGCCCGAGCACGCAGGTGACCGAGGAGGGCGACAAGCCGAAGCTCCTCCTCACGGTGCTCATCTCCAAGAAGGGCTTCTACGTCGCCGCGACCGGCGGGGTGGTCGGCCAGCAGCAGGCCGAGGCGAATCCTTCCGAGGCGGCTCCGAGCATCCCCAAGAAGGCGGACGGGACCTACGACTACATCGCGCTCACCGAGTCGATGGTGAATGTGAAGAAGGAGTTTCCCTCGGAGTCGAAGGTCATCGTCGGCGCCGAGGGCGACATCCCCTACGAGGTCCTGGTCCAGACCATGGACGCGATCCGCGAGACGCCCGGCCGCGAGCGCAAGCTGCTCTTCACCGACGTCACCCTGGGAGCGATGTGATGGCCGCGCCAGTCGCCCGCGCCCCGGAGCTGGACGAGGAGACGCTGCAGCGGCTCATGTTCCGCAAGGCGCTTGCGCGCAAGAAGCGCAAGGAGCGCGACGTCGCCGGGGAGATCAACGAGCTGAACATCACCGCGATGATGGACATGATGACCATCATCCTGGTCTTCCTCCTCAAGTCCTACGCTGCCTCGGCCATCTCGATCACCCAGAGCGAGGAAGTGAAGCCGCCCATCTCCAGCACCCGGGCAGTGCCCAAGGACACGGTGGCGGTCACCATCACCCCCAGGGACATCATGGTGGGGGACCGGGTGGTGGTGCAGCTGGAGAACGGGCAGGTTCCGGCGAAACTCCTCGACGGACGGATGGTGAAGCCGCTGGACCAGGCCCTGCGCCGCGAGGTGGACAAGCTCAAGCTCATCGCAGCGCGAAATCCCGCCGCCCCGTTCAGCAAGGAGCTGTCGGTCATCGGGGACCGGAAGATCCCCTACGACCTGCTCCTCACCGTCCTCTACACCGCCGGTCAGGCCGAGCTGGAGAACTACCGCTTCGTGGTGCTCCAGAAGGGCGAGATCACCGAGGGGTAGGGCACCCTCGCGGTCTAGAGCGAGGGGCGCGGGGTGTTGCCCCGGAGGTTCCGTTCCCGGGCTTCCTCGTCCTCCTGGCAGCGAAGGGTGAAGGGCAGGGCGCGCAGCCGCTCGATGGGAATCTCCTGGCCGCACTCGACGCACTCGCCGTACTCGCCCTCGTCCATCCGGCGCAGGGCGGCGTCGATCTGCATCACCTCGCGGCGGGCGGTCTCGGAGAGGGTGGTGAGCACGTCGTCGGCGAGCTTCACCTGGGCCCCCTCCTCGTACTCGAGGCTCCGGTCCTGCGACTGGAGCGCCCGCAGCTCCCCCTGCTGGGACTCCCGGGTGTCGAGCAGCACCCGGCGGCGCTCGGTCATCATGCGGCGCAGCTCGTCGAACTCGGCGGAACGGTCCATGGCGGGCCAAGGTAAGTCGGGCCGTCCGGGGCGAAACCCCCCTTCCGGGGGTTGCAGCGGGGCGCCCATCTGGGCCAGGACAGCAGGCATGGAACCGGTCACGGTCATCGGCGCGGGGCTCGCAGGCAGCGAGTGTGCAGTGCAGCTCGCGCGGCGCGGCATCCCCGTGCGGCTGTGCGAGATGAAGCCTGTCCGCCGGAGCCCGGCCCACCGGATGGACGGGCCGGCGGAGCTGGTGTGCAGCAACAGCTTCCGGTCGGACAGTCCGGAGACCCCCATCGGGCTCCTGCACGCCGAGCTCCGCCAGCTCGGCTCGGTCATTCTCGGGGAGGCCGACCGCTGCCGCGTTCCCGCCGGCGAGGCCCTGGCCGTGGACCGGGACCGCTTCTCGGCCGGCGTCGACCGCGCGCTCGGTGCGGCCCCCGGGCTGGAGCGGGTGGTGGGCGAGGTGGATGCCCTGCCGTCGGGCGACGTCGTGGTCGCCACCGGGCCCCTCACCTCCGAGGCGCTGACGCGGGCGCTGTCCCGCTGGACCGGGGACAAGCTCTACTTCTACGACTCCATCGCGCCCATCGTCGCCGCCGACTCGGTGGACGAGACCGTTGCCTTCCGGGCGAGCCGCTGGGGGCGAGGCGACGGGGCGGACTACCTGAACCTGCCGCTGGACGAGGCAGGGTACCGGGCCTTCGTCCGGGAGGTGCTGGCGGCGGAGAAGGTGGCCCCGCACGCGTTCGAGGAGCCGCGCTACTTCGAGGGGTGTCTGCCCATCGAGGTGATGGCCGAGCGGGGAGAGGAGACGCTGGCGCACGGGCCGATGAAGCCGGTGGGCCTCGTCGATCCGCGCACCGGGCGGCGTCCCTACGCGGTGGTGCAGCTCCGGCAGGAGGACGTGGGTGGCACGGCCTACAACCTGGTGGGGTTCCAGACGCGGCTGACCTGGCCGGAGCAGCGGCGGGTGCTCCGGATGCTTCCGGGGCTGCAGGGCGCGGAGTTCCTCCGGATGGGGCAGATTCACCGGAACACCTTCATCGACGCCCCCCGGCTGCTGGGGCCGGACCTGTCGCTCCGGGCCGAGCCGCGGGTGTGGTTCGCGGGGCAGATCTCCGGGGTGGAGGGCTACGTGGAGTCGGCGGCGTCCGGGTACCTGGTGGCGCTGGCGGTCGCCGCGCGCCGCCGGGGCCGGGCGTTCTTGCCCCCGCCGGGGGAGATGGCGCTGGGGGCGCTGTACCGGCACGTGACGGGGTCGGCGCACCCTCCGGGAACGGAGTACCAGCCCTCCAACGTGACCTTCGGGCTCTTCCCCCCCTTGCCCGGCCGAGTCCCGAAGTCCGGACGCCGCGAGGCTCACGCCGCCCGCGCCCGCGCCGCTCTTTCTCGATGGATCGAGTTCTCTGAGACGTCGTTGGCCGCTTCGACGTGGACGGGGGCGTCCGGGATGGTGGACCCGGCGGCGGTGGCTCGGTGAGGTCCGCCCGCGGGGTGGTCCTCGCCGCGCTCCTGGGTGCCGCCGCCTGCAGCAAGGGAGGCGGTCAGCCCGCCCAGGCCGAGAAGCCGCTGGTGGGGGGCCTCGGCAAGCGCCTCGCCGCGGGCCCCGTCGCCGATCTCAAGCTCACCAAGGACGGCGCGCACGCGACCTTCCTCCGCAACCCCAAGCGCCCCGCCATCCAGGGCGTGTCGCCGCTCATGGTGCTCGGCGAGCTCGGGCTCGTGACGGTGAAGGACGAGAGCGTCCACTTCGTCGGTCAAGCCGTCTCCAACCGGCCCGGGAGCGTCCTCTTCAGCCCGGACTCCCGCTGGCTCTTCTTCGTCGAAGGCTTCAACTCGGCCAGCGAGTCCGGCGTCCTTCGCACCCTCCCGCTGGGCCAGGCAGGCGAACCCGAGCAACGCGGCCGTGCGGTCTCCTTCGTCACCGTCAGCCCGACCGGGAAGGCGTTCGCCTTCGTCGACGGCGGCGTGCTCCGGGTCGCTCCGCTGGAGGCCGGGAGCGCCGCCCGCACCGTGGCGACCGACGTCTCCACCGCGCAGTTCACGCCCGACGGGGCGTTCCTGGTCGTCCACCACCGTCGAGCGGCGGGAGGAGGCCTCGAGCTCGCCAGGGTCGAGGACACCAGGCCCTCCGTCCGGCTCGGCGATCCGGTGGGGGACTGGGTCATCTCCCCGGACGGTCGCCGCGTCGCGTTCGCCGTCGACAGCCGGAACACCCGGGACACGCGCGACCTCTGGGTGGCCAGCATTCCCGAGGGGCGACCCTCTCGCGTCGGCTCGGGGGTCACCGCGTTCGCCTTCTCGCCGGATTCGGCGCTGCTGGCGCGACTCGAGGGCGGCAGGGCAGACAGCCCGGGCAAGCTCGTGGTCGGTCCGGCCGCCGGCGGGGCGGGACAGATGCTCGGCGAGCGCACGGGGAAGTTCTGGTTCTCGCCGGACGGCAAGGCCATCGCCGCGCTCACCAACTACGACGAGAAGAAGAGCTGGGGACGCCTCACCTACGCGGCCGTGCCGGACGGAAAGCCCGTCGACCTCTCCACCCGCGTGTCGACCACGGTCTGGAGCCCGGACAACCGACACCTGGGGTTCAACTCCACGGTGTTCCAGCCGCTCCCCTCGGTGGACCTCTGGCTCTACACGCGAGGGAAACCGTCGGCGACCAAGCTCATGCCGAACGTCTACGGGTACGACTTCGGTCCGGGCGGAGTGCTGTACCTCCGCTCCGAGTGCATCCGGGAGGCGCGCGCCTGCACCCTGCAGCGCCTGGACCCCGGCATCCCGGACGGGAAGCCCACGCCCATCCTCGAGGGAGTCTTCGGCTTCCGGCCCAGCGAGGCCGGCAACCGGATGCTGGTCACCTACGCCCGCACCGACGCCGAGACGTACGACGTCGCGGTCCTCAATCTGAAGACCAACGTCCGGGTGACGCTCGAGGAGCGGATCCTCCTTCCCGCGCTCTTCGCCGATCCCCAGGGCAGCAAGGTGGTCTACCTCGTGTCCCAGGGCGACCGGTCGGGCTTCTACGTCTGCGACCAGGTGCCCTGACGGCGCTCGCCGTCGTCGGCCGGGATGGCTTGTCGCGCAGGACCACGGCCCGGCCGCTCGGGGTAGGAGGGCCGCTCCTGGGGTCCGGGAAGTCGCCGGCCCGGCGCGCTGCCCGTAGTCTCCGGCCCCGATGGAGAAGCCCTGGATCGACGAGTTCGAGGAGTCGCTGGCCCGGGGGCGCGGCAGCTCTCCCCACACGGTGAAGGCATACCTCACCGACGTGCGCGCCTTCGCCCGCTACCTCGAGGGCGCCGGACGGAGCCTGTCCACCGCCGACCACGGGAGCATCCGGGGCTGGCTGGGCACGCTCGCGGTGGACCATGCCCCGCGGAGCCGCGCCCGGGCCCTGGCCTCCGTCCGCGCGCTGTACCGCCACCTCGTGACCACGGGCCGCGTGCCATCGAACCCGGCCCGCACGGTGCGCAGCCCGAAGCTCCCGACGCGGCTCCCCCGCGTCCTCCCGGTGGACGAGGTGTTCGCGGTCCTCACCGTTCCCGGCAAGGACGGACCGCTCGGGCTGCGCGACCGTGCGCTCTTCGAGCTGCTCTACGGCTCGGGCCTCCGGGTGAGCGAGGCCTGCGGGCTGGACGTGGACGATGTGGACCTGCGCGCCCGCACCGTCCGGGTGTTCGGCAAGGGCCGCAAGGAGCGCCTCTGCCCGATGAACGTGGGGTGCGTCACCGCCCTCCGGCGCTGGATCGAGCGCCGGGGCGAGCTCCTGGCGAAGCCGGCGCCGGGCCAGGAGCCGGCGGCCCTGTTCCTGAATCACCGCGGCGGGCGCCTCACCTCGCGCAGCGTCGCCCGGCACCTGGACCGCACGGTGCTCCAGCTCGCGCTGCAGCGGAAGGTGAGCCCGCACGCGCTCCGCCACTCGTTCGCCACCCACCTCCTCGCCGGGGGCGCGGACGTCCGTGTCATCCAGGAGCTCCTGGGCCACGCCAGCCTGTCGACGACGCAGAAGTACACCCAGGTGAGCATCGAGCAGCTCCAGGCGGTCTACGACCGGACGCACCCGCACGCCTGAGGGGCGTTCACCTGACGTCCGGTGGAAAGGTGCAGACGAGCACCCCACCGCTGACGTCGAATCGCTGACCGCAGCTCATCCACCGCCGACCGTGGCCGATCTCCGAGCCCCGGCCGAGGACTCAGGCAAGCAGCGGAATCGCTCGGCGACTCGACCGTTTCCCGCACTCGGGGATGGAACCGCCCCCGACCGGCTGTTAGATGGCCCGAGAAATCGCAATGTTCCACGGAACGACCATTCTCTGCGTCCGCCGCGACGGCCGGGTGGTGATCGGCGGCGACGGCCAGGTCACGCTAGACAAGACGGTGATGAAGGCCGGCGCCCGGAAGGTGCGCCGGCTCGGCGACGGCCGCGTGCTGGCCGGCTTCGCCGGGAGCACGTCCGACGCCTTCACCCTGTTCGAGCGCTTCGAGTCGAAGCTCCAGGAGTACAAGCACAACCTCGCCCGGGCCTGCGTCGAGCTGGGCAAGGACTGGCGAACGGACCGCTTCCTCCGCCGGCTCGAGGCGCTCCTGATCGTGGCCGACGTCGAGCGCACCTTCGTCCTCAGCGGCGCGGGCGACGTCATCGAGCCCGACTTCGGGGCCGCCGCCGTCGGGTCCGGCGGTCCGTACGCGCTGGCCGCCGCGCGGGCTCTGCTCGAGCACTCCTCGCTCGGCGCGCGACAGATCGCCGAGATCTCGCTCGGCATCGCCGCCGACACCTGCATCTACACCAACCGCAACCTCACCTTCGAGGAGCTCTGAAAGCGATGCCCGCGGGCGGCGCCAACCTCACACCCCGGGAGATCGTCTCCGAGCTGGACCGCTACATCGTCGGCCAGTCCGCCGCGAAGCGCGCGGTCGCCATCGCCCTCCGGAACCGCTGGCGCCGCCAGCGCGTCACCGGCGATCTCCGGGACGAGATCACCCCCAAGAACATCATCCTCATCGGGCCCACCGGGGTGGGGAAGACGGAGATCGCCCGCCGGCTGGCCCGGCTCGCCCAGGCGCCGTTCGTCAAGGTCGAGGCGAGCAAGTTCACCGAGGTCGGCTACGTCGGCCGCGACGTCGAGTCGATGGTCCGCGACCTGGTCGAGGCCTCCATCTCCCTCGTCCGCGAGGAGGAGACCGCCAAGGTCAAGACCCGGGCCCGAGAGGCCGCCGAGGACCGGCTGGTCGAGCTCCTCTCCCATGGCACACCGCCCTCGCCGCGCCCCGGCGGCGCCGAGCGGGAAAAGCTCCGGGCCCAGCTCCGCGCCGGCACCCTCGACGACCGGACGGTGGAAGTGGACGTCGCCGACGCCGGCCCCACCTTCCTCCGCAACTTCTCCGGCCAGGGCATGGAGGAGATCGGCGTCAACCTCTCCGACCTCTTTCGATCCATGCCCGGCATGGCCCGCACCCGCCGGCGCAGCGTCACCGTGCCCGAGGCGCTCGACCTCCTCGCCCAGGAGGAAGCCGGACGGCTGGTGGACCAGGACCGGGTCAATCGCGAGGCGCTGCTCCGCGCCGAATCGGCCGGAATCATCTTCATCGACGAGATCGACAAGATCGCCAGCCGGGAGGGCGCCTCCCGGGGCGGCGGTCCCGACGTCAGCCGCGAGGGCGTGCAGCGTGACATCCTCCCCATCGTCGAGGGCAGCACCGTCACCACCAAGTACGGCCCGGTGAAGACCGACCACGTCCTGTTCATCGCCGCCGGCGCGTTCCACGTCAGCAAGCCCTCCGACCTCATCCCCGAGCTCCAGGGGCGCTTCCCGATCCGGGTGGAGCTCGAGCCGCTCCGGCAAGAGGACCTGGTCCGCATCCTCCGGGAACCGCGCAACTCGCTCATCCGCCAGTACACCGCGCTGCTCCAGACCGAGGGGGTCTCGCTCCACTTCACCGACGATGCGGTGGCGGAGGTCGCACGCATCGCCGCCCTCGTGAACTCGCGCACCCAGGACATCGGCGCCCGCCGGCTGCACACCATCCTCGAGCGGCTGCTCGACCCGGTGTCGTTCGAGGCCAGCGATCCCGGCCGCTCGCGCGACGAGGTCGTGGACGCCGCGGTGGTCCGGACCCGCCTGAAGGAGGTCGTCGAGGACGAGGACCTGTCTCGTTATATCCTCTGACACGAGAGCCATGCCCATCCCGCAGACCGCCGTCCCCGGTGTCGAGCGCCCGCTGCCGTCGAAGAACCGTGCAGTGATGGATCGCGCGCACGCCCATCTGCTCCAGAACTACAAGCAGCAGCCCATCGTGCTCGAGCGCGGACAGGGCACGAAGGTCTGGGACGCGGACGGCAACGTCTATCTCGACCTCCTGGGCGGCATCGCGACGCTCCCCTTCGGCCACTGCCATCCGGAGATCACCGCCGCGGCGAAGGCGCAGCTCGAGCGGCTGTGGCACACCTCGAACGTCTTCTACACCGAGCCGCAGATCACCCTCGCCGAGCTGCTGACCTCGCTCTCCGGGCTCGACCGGGCCTTCTTCTGCAACTCCGGCGCGGAGGCCAACGAGGCCCTGCTCAAGCTCGCGCGCAAGGCGCAGCACGCGCGGGGGCAGCCGGGACGCTTCGAGTTCGTGTGCTTCGAGACCAGCTTCCACGGCCGCACCCTGGCCACCGTCACCGTCACCGGCCAGACCAAGTACCAGAAGGGCTTCGAGCCGCTCCTGCCGGGCGTGGTGCACGTCCCGTACGGAGACCTCGAGGCAGTCCGCAAGGCGGTGGGCCCCAGGACCGCCGCCATCCTGGTCGAGCCGGTGCAGGGGGAGGGAGGGGTGCGCACCGCCCCCGAGGGCTTCCTCCGCGCGCTGCGCACCCTGGCGGACGAGGCCGGGGTGCTGCTCCTCGTGGACGAGGTGCAGACCGGGATGGGGCGGACCGGAAAGATGTTC
>DASROG010000589.1:0-3642 GCA_035646995.1 Myxococcaceae bacterium | reverse complement strand
GGGGTGGGATCGTTCTCCTCGCTCCGGCCGTGCTCGGGCTTGCGATGGCCTGCACGGTGGACGAGGTCGTGGGCTCGAACGCCCTCGCCGACGCCGGCTTCGATGCCGGCGCTCCGATCTGTCCGGGAACCGGGCTCGACTGCAGCCCGGTCTGCGGCTCGCAGCTGTGCCGTGTCGGGTGCAGCGGGCTCTCGGATTGCATGATCGAGTGCTCGAGCACCAGCTGCGCCTTCCGGTGCGAGCGTTCGGCCCAGACCTGCACGCCCAGTTGCGATCCAGGACCGTGCACCCTGAGTTGCACGCCGGCGGGTGAGCAGATCGACTGCACGGTGACCTGCAATCCCCGACAAACCTGTGCCGTCGACTGCCACGCCGGGGCATGCACGGTCGCCTGTGGACAGCTCGAGCCGGCGACCCCGTGTGACGCTGGTGTTTACAGTTGTTCCGGCGGCTGTCCTCCCTGAGCGCAAGGTTGTGCCCCCACCGTCCCCGGCGAGCCCAGTCCGCGCTTCCGACCGCAAGCGTGTTCACTGGGTCTGACATCACCCGCCCCGTGAAGGTCGACTGTTTGACCATGCGCAAGCAAGGCGCCCCGGCGGCCTGCAGCCGACCGCCGGAGCCCTCGACGGCGGCTCCGGCCGCTCAGGGGAGAGAGAGCGGACGACTGTTCCCGCCGTCGAGGATGTACTTCCACCGCCCATCCGGCTGGCGTGCCCAGATGGTCAGGTACTTGCTCGGGCTCTGGAAGACGATCGAGCCGTCGGGATCGCGGATGGTGAAGAGCGCGTTGCCCACGCTCCAGCCGAGGTCTCCGCTGGACGTGGAGCGGGCGAGGACCGGAGTCCATTCCAGCGTCTGATCCGGCGTCCAGCCCTCGAACGCCGCGGCCACCTCGTTGCCCCCCCACGCGATGGGGCTCGCCATCTGCGCGCCCTCGGGAGCGACGTACTCGGCGAAGGCGATGCTGTACCCGGCGCCGAGCGAGCGCTGCGCGAAGGCGTTGTCGGCGGCGAGCACTTCCTCGGCGTGCCGCCGGGCCGACCCGCGGCGCGGCGTGCCGCTCACGCCCGGATCGATCAAAGGGAAGCCCGGAGGCGGCGCTCCGGGATCGGAGAGCTGCAGGTTCCAGAGGTACACCTCGAGCCGCCAGCCGTGCCCGTAGCGTCGCCAGACGGCGATGGAGAGCGCGAAGAGCTGGGTGCGGGAGCCATCGGCCGCGGTCGTGGTGTGGATCCCGTGGCCGAAGGTGTAGCCGAATCGGCCGTCGGCGGAGACGTCGCCCCCGAACTGCTGCCAGTCCTGGGTGGTCTGCGCGCTGGCAGGAAACGCCGCCGCGAGCACGGCCTCGACCTGGCCCTCGCCGGTGGCGAGGGGTTGCCTCGGTGCGAGGTAGGTCGGCTCGGGCCCCAGGAAGGGACGGAGACCGTCGGCGGGTCCGTCTCGGCGGATGGCGTCGAGGAGGCGGCGGTCGGTGTCGAGGAGGCTGTGGCGCAACCATTCGTTGTGGAATCCGCGCCCCCGGGCCACCGCGTCGTCGTCGATCCGGGTGAGAGCGCCCGTGGAAGACGAGGAGCGGTCTGGGTCTGGCGCGCCGCCGCAGCCGGTGAGGGCGGCGAGGACGAGGAGGGGAAGGGTCCGTTGCATGCGTGCTCCCTGGCGAGGCGGGTCCCGCGCCCATCGCGGGCCTGCACGCGGGAAGGTGCCAGGGCAGACGTGAGGCCTGCGGCAGTCTCCCGTCGGCCGGATCGCCCTTGCGGCGGGGCGGTCCATCCGGCCGGTGAGCCGGATGCTCCGCGCGGTCAGCGCATGCCGAGGAGCAGCTGCAGCTGGTCGCGGTGGGTCCGGCTCAGCTTCAGCTCGGTGCCGTCCTCGAGGAGCAGGGTGTACTCCCCGTGGGTTCTCCGCCGGAGCTGCTTGACGCAGCCGACGTTGACGATGGCCGAGCGGTGGATCCGGGCGAACCGGCGCGGGTCCAGCCGGGTCTCGAGGTTGCGGAGCGACTCGCGGAGGAGGTGCTGCCTTCCGCCGGCGTGGATCTGCACGTAGTAGTCCTGCGCCTCGATCCACTGGACCGTGTCCACGGGGACGATGGAGATGCGGCCCGCACACTCGACCGCGAACCGCTCGAGCCAGCGGTGCGGGCCCGGCTCGGGAGCCGCTTCACGCCGGACCGCATCGACTCGCGCACGGGCGCGCTCCAGCGCCCGGCCGAAGCGGTCGTCGTCGAACGGCTTCACCAGGTAGTCCGTCGCCTCCTCGTCGAACGCGCGGACCGCGTGCTCGCCGAACGCGGTGACGAACACCACCGCCGGCACCCGGACGTCGCGGACGGCCCGGAGCACGCCGAATCCATCCAGCTCCGGCATCTGCACGTCGAGGAACAGGAGATCAGGCCGGCCGGTGCGCACCGCCTCCGTGGCGCTGGGCCCGTCGCCGCACTCACCGAGGAGCTCCACGTCTCGCTCGCGTTCCAGGAGCGCGCAGAGGGTTCGCCGGGCCAGCGGCTCGTCGTCCACCACCAGGGCGCGCAGCCGCGGGCCGGTCACGACCGCACCGCGGGCCGGAAGGGGATGCGCAGCTGGGCGACCGCGCCGCCCGCCGCGCAGGGGCGGAGCTCGAAGACGTGGTCGCTCCCGTAGAGCCGCTCTAGCCGCGCCCGGGTGTTCCCCAGCCCGACGCCCTGGCGGCCGGAAGGGGAGGGGCCGGAGCCGCTGTCGCGCACCTCGATGCACAGCATCGGCGCGTCCACGTGGACGCTCACGTCGATGCGCCCCGGCCGGGTGGCGCTGGCCAGCCCATGGTGTACCGCGTTCTCCACCAGAGGCTGGAGAATGAGCGTCGGGACCAGCGCCTCCAGCGCGCGGGGCTCGACGTCGACCTGGGTGGTCAGCCGGTCCTGGAAGCGGATCTGCTCGATGCGGAGGTAGCGGTCGAGCAGGTCCAGCTCGCGCCGGAGCGGGACCAGCTGCGCGTCGTCCTGCTCCAGCACCCAGCGAAGGAACTCACCCAGCTCGGAGAGCGTCCGCACCGCGGCGCGCGACTCGCCTCCCCGGACCAGCGCCGCCACCGTGTGCAGGGCGTTGAAGAGGAAGTGCGGGCGGAGCTGCATCTGGAGCGCGCGGAGGTGGGCCCGGGCCAGCTCGGTCTCCAGCTCGGAGGCGCGGAGGCGTCGCTCGGCGGCGAGGCGGTAGGCGTTCATCGCCTGCCGGATGGCGACCAGCAGCCCGTAGCTGAAGGTGCAGACGAAGAGCTCGCTCGCGAGATAGGTGAGGTAGCTCCGCTCGGGCCAGCCGAGGAGCGGCCGGAGGAGCCCGTTGCTGACCACGGTGTCCGCCACCGCCGTCCCCATCCCGAGCAGCACGTGGAGCGGGACGCGCCGCCTCCAGTTCGAGCGGCTGATGGGCAGGGTATCGGCCAGGACGAAGATGGGTGGGGTGAACGCCGCCCACAGCCACATGCTGGCCAGGGTGGGGCCGAGGTCGTCCAGGCCGGGTGGCTCGTGGAGCGAGTAGCGAAACAGGGCTCGCTGCGCGAACACGAAGATGCCCACCGCCGTCCATCCGACGAGCGACCAGACCCAGAGCCTGTGGTCGCGCATGGCGCGGGCGGGGCGCTCGAGGGAGGGAGACGGGCGCGCGGGAC
>DASROG010000588.1:0-3207 GCA_035646995.1 Myxococcaceae bacterium | reverse complement strand
GAGGTGGCCCGCCCGGCGCCCGCCTCCGCCCCGCTCGCGCTGATGCAGCCGGTGCCGCACGCCGGGCGGGCCACCTCCGCGGCCGAGGCGCCCCCGCCCGCAGCTGGCCCCGCGAACGAGAAGAAGGAAGACGTGGTGGCCTCACCCTTCGTCGGCACCTTCTACCGGACGCCTGCGCCCGACCAGCCGGCCTTCGTCGAGGTGGGCTCGGTGGTGAAGAAGGGCCAGGTCCTCTGCATCATCGAGGCGATGAAGTTGATGAACGAGATCGAGGCGGACGAGCCGGGGAAGATCACCGAGATCCTGGTGGAGAACGGCCAACCGGTGGAGTTCGGCCAGCCGCTCTTTCGCATCGAGCCCGCCTGAGGCGATGTTCAGGAAGATCCTCATCGCGAACCGCGGGGAGATCGCTCTCAGGATCATCCGTGCGTGCCGCGAGCTGGGAATCCGCACCGTGGCCGTGCACTCCACCGCCGACGCCACCGGGCTCCACGTCCGGTTCGCCGACGAGTCGGTGTGCATCGGCCCGCCGCCCTCGCGCGAGAGCTACCTCAACATCCCGGCCATCCTCTCCGCGGCGGAGATCACCCGCGCCGACGCCATTCACCCCGGCTACGGCTTTCTCTCCGAGAACGCCGACTTCGCCGAGGTGTGCGAGAACTGCAAGATCCGCTTCATCGGCCCCCGGCCCGGGATGCTTCGCCTGATGGGCAACAAGGTGCGCGCGCGCGAGGCGGCGAAGGAGGCGGGCCTGCCGCTGCTCCCGGGCTCGGCGGGGGTGCTCAAGGGCCCGGCGGAGGCGCAGGCCGAGGCGGACCGCATCGGCTACCCGGTCATCCTCAAGGCGGCGGCGGGCGGCGGCGGCCGGGGGATGAAGATCGTCCGGGGACGCGACGCGGTCACCGCCGCCTTCGCCACCGCCTCGGCGGAGGCGGCCTCGGCCTTCGGCAACGGCGACATGTACGTGGAGCGGTACGTGGAGAGGCCGCGCCACGTGGAGATCCAGATCGTCGCCGACGAGCACGGCAAGGTGATTCACCTCGGCGAGCGCGAGTGCTCGGTGCAGCGGCGCCACCAGAAGCTCATCGAGGAGAGCCCCTCGCCCGCGGTCTCTGCAGAGCTCCGCCGGAGGATGGGCGAGGTGAGCGTCCGGGCGATGGAGCGCATCGGGTACAACAACCTCGGCACCATCGAGTACCTGCTGGACGAGCGCGGCGAGTTCTACTTCATGGAGATGAACACCCGCATCCAGGTGGAGCACCCGGTCACCGAGGCGGTGACCGGCGTGGACCTGGTCCGGGAGCAGATCCTCCTGGCCTCCGGCCAGCCCCTCTCGCGGAAGCAGGAGGACGTCCACTGGCGCGGTGCGGCGATCGAGGCGCGGGTCAATGCCGAGGACCCGGTCACCTTCGCGCCCTGGCCGGGGAAGATCACCGGCTACAGCGTGCCCGGCGGCTACGGGGTCCGGGTGGACTCGGCTGCTTACGAGAACTACACCGTCCTCCCTCACTACGACTCGCTCCTGGCCAAGGTCATCGTCCACGCCGAGGACCGGCCCCTGGCCATCGCCCGGCTGCAGCGGGCCCTGGGCGAGTACGTGATCGAGGGCATCCGGACCAACATCCCGTTCCATCGGACCGCCCTGGCCGACGACGCCTTCACCTCGGGCCAGTACGACACCCGACTCGTCGAGCGGCTCCTGGCCTCGGAGGTGGGCACCCGCCGCCTCCGGCAGGCCATCGAGGAGACCCCGTAACCCCTCGGACTCCCTGGGGAAGAAGCCGGCACGATCCTTGACGGTGGCGCCGCTGCCACGCTACCGTCCGAGGTGGAGACTCCCCGGCGCGTCCTCGGTCCCGACCCCCCTCGGGCGCCCCGGGGTGTGCCGGCCGGTCGATGGACAAGAACAAGATCATCGAGGGCGCGGCCAAGCTCGTCGCCAAGGGAGCCTTCGACAAGGCCATCCGGGAATACCAGAAGGTCCTTGATCTGGATCCGCGCGACGTGCGCGTGCTCCAGAAGATGGGCGAGCTGTTCCAGAAGAAGGGCGACAACCCGCAGGCCGCGTCCTTCTTCACCCGCGTCGCCGAGGTGTACGCGCAGGACGGCTTCTTCCTGAAGGCCGTGGCGCTCTACAAGCAGGTCCTCAAGCTCAATCCGGACCTGGTCGAGGTCAACGTCAAGCTGGCCGAGCTTCACCAGCACCTCGGGCTCATGACCGAGGCGATGGCCTTCTTCCAGGTGGTGGTGGTGCACCACGAGCGCAGGGGTGACACCAAGGCCACCTTCGCCACCCTGAAGAAGATGGTGGACCTGGACCCGGAGAACGTCTCCAGCCGCCTCAAGCTCGCCGAGCTCTACGCCCGCGAGCAGATGGGCGGTGAGGCACTCACCGAGTTCAAGCGCGCCGCGGAGTGGCTGGAGCGCAACAACCGGCCCGACGAGCGCCTCAGGGTGATGGAGCGGATCGCCGCGCTCGAGCCGGACAACGTGCATCTCGCCCGGAGCCTGGCGCACGACTACCTGGCCCGCGGCGACCACAAGCGTGCGCTGGCCAAGCTGCAGCTCTGCTTCAAGGCGGACCCCCGCGACATCCCCACCCTCAATCTGCTGGCGCAGGCCTTCACCGCGCTCAATCACGTCAGCAAGACGCTGAGCGTCTACAAGGAGCTGGCCAAGCTGTACGCGGAGCGCAACCAGCACGCCGAGGCTCGCGACGCCTGGGGGAAGATCGAGCGGCTGGACCCGGCGGACCCCGACCTCGTCGCCTGGAAGCACAGCCACCGCCCCGCGGCGGCCGCCCCGCCTCCTGCCGCGCCTCGCCCGGCGCGCACCTCGGTGTCGCAGGCCATCGCCGCGGTCCAGGCGGCTGCGCCGCCAGCTCCCCCTCCGCCACCGCCGCAGGCCGCGCCGGTGACGCTGAGCCGCGACCAGATCCACAAGCTGCTCGCCGAGACGGACGTGTACGTGAAGTACGGCCTCCACGACAAGGCACTCGAGCACCTGCGGCGCATCTTTGCCGTGGACCCGGAGAACCTCGACGCGCACGAGAAGGCCTACGTCATCTACCGCTCGGCGGGGCAGGGAGCGCAGGCCACCGAGCAGCTGCTGAACGTGCTCCGGCTCTGCACCCGGGGGCTGGAGCGAAAACGAGCCCAGGCCTATCTGGACACGCTGCTCTCCGAGGCACCGGGTCACCCCGAGATG
>DASROG010000587.1:0-3378 GCA_035646995.1 Myxococcaceae bacterium | reverse complement strand
CGCATCCAGTGAACAGGGTTGCGGTGAGCAGCGCCAGCGAGCGCATGGACGCGCGGCGGGCGGGCGGGGGTTGGTCTCCGGTCATCGAGCGTTCCTCCGTGTGGAGGTGATCGCGTACGGAATCGGATTTCCTGGACACGCCCTGAGAAAGCGCCCACTTGGGCGGGATATCGTCCGGGCGAGGTGGTCGTGGCGGGACAGGAGATCACACAATGGCTCGAGCGGTGGCGCTCGGGGGACGCAGGGGCCCTCGAGCGACTCTTGCCGCTGGTGTACGACGAGCTACGACGGGTCGCGCGACGCCAGCTCCTGCGCGAGTCGCCGGGCCACACGCTCTCTTCGACGGCGCTGGTGCACGAGGTCTATCTCCGGCTGGCGCAGCAGCGGCAGGTGGCAGCCGAGGATCGCGCGCACTTCTTCGCCATCGCCGGTCGAACGATGCGCCGGATCCTCGTGGACCACGCCCGAGCGCGGGCCAGCCGGGGTCGCGACCGGCGCACCACCGAGCCGAAAGACGCGGACGCGGGCCCCCCCACCGATCTGGAGGAGCTGCTCGCGCTCGACGACGCGCTCCAGCGTCTCGGGAAGGAGAGTGAGCTGGCTGTCCGGGTGGTGGAATGCCGGGTGTTCGCCGGGATGACTCTGGCCGAGACCGCACGGATGCTCGGGATGTCGAGCAAGTCGGTCCAGCGAATCTGGAGCGGAGCAGCGGCGTTTCTGCGCAAGCACATGCGATCGCGCTCGCGCGGCTGAGCGAGCTGCGCCCTGATGCTCAGACGGGCGAGATTCAACCCCAGCGGAATGTCCTGACCTGACGGGGTCGCGCGTCGTGGGGCTGGACGACCCGGGAAGGCGTGCGGAATGGGTCCGCCTAGCCGCCGGGGCGCGAAGGAGGCGAGAGCAATGAGCGAGTTCGTCTACCTCTTCCGGACGACGGAAGCGGAGCAGCGCGAGGCGATGGGAGAGCCGGAGACGGCCAGGCGGAGCATGGGCGCGTGGATGGAGTGGATCCGCGACCTGGAGGCCCGGGGGAAGATCAAGGACTGGGGGAAGCCGCTGGATCCGAAGGGCCGGGTGATGCGCGGGAAGAAGCGCCTGGTGACGGATGGGCCGTTCGCCGAGACGAAGGACATCGTTCTCGGCTTCATGGTGGTCGAGGCGAAGGATCTGGCCGAGGCGACGGAGCTGGCGAGCGATTGCCCGATGCTCGACGGCGCCGGTTCGGTGGAGATCCGTCCCGTCGGCGCGATGCCTGGCTGAGAAGGCATGAGCATGCGACGGATCATCGTCTTCAATCGCGTGAGCGCGGACGGGTACTTCGCCTCGGCTGACGGGAACCTGGACTGGGCCGTGCCGGACGAGGAGCTCGAGCAGATGGGTGCCGGGAGCCTCGAGGGGGCCGACATGATGCTGTTCGGCCGGCGAACCTACGAGATGTTCGAGAGCTTCTGGCCGAAAGCAGTGACCGAAGCATCGACCGCGCCCGATCCGCACGGGAAAGGACGGCAGTCGGCGGAGGCCCGGGCGATGGGCACGTGGATCAACGCCGCGACGAAGTGGGTCTTCTCACGGACCCGCAAGGAGGTGACCTGGAACAACTCGCACCTCCGCCGCGAGATCGACCCGCGGGAGATCGAGGCGCTCAAGCGCGGCCCCGGCAAGGACATCATGATCTTCGGGAGCGGCTCGATCGTCTCGCGCCTCACCGAGCTCGGGCTGATCGACGCGTACGACCTCATCGTGAACCCGGTGTTCCTGGGCGGAGGCCGACCTCTGATCGCCGGCCTCTCGGGCAGTCGCCGGCTGGCGCTGATCGAGACCCGCCCTTTCCGGTCGGGGAACGTCCTGCTGCACTACGAGCAGAGCTGAGAGCTTCCAGCACGGCTGAATGCCCGGGTCACCGGGTACCGCACCGCCATCGATGCGGTTGCACCGCGCGCAGGGGCTCCTCTAGCCTCGACCGACTCCCGTGGGGTCGGTCGTGGGCGGCGCTCTTCAGAGGGGGGCGGTCGTGCGGCTTGCCCGAAGCGTTGTCCTGCTGGTCGTGCTGGCCTCGGGCGAGTCCCGGGGGATTGCGGACCTCTGGGAGGCTCGGCCCGCATCGATCACCGAGTGCGACGCGCGGGTGCGGCGCGCCTCGAATGTCGGGAGCTGGTACTGCTTCTACCGCCTCTCGTTCGAGCATCGGGAGCTGATCCCGGCGGTCGTCGCGCACCTCGGGCGGATCCGGGCGCGGGAGCCGCGCAATGCGCTGGCGACGTTCGCGGAGGCGCTCGCCGAGGACCTCCGCGGAGGGGACGCCACGCTGGCGCTGTACGAGCTGGCGCAGGCCGAGTTCCGCAGGCGCGGCGACGTGGAGGGGGAGCTCCACGTGGCGGCCGCGGTGGTGGGCCACGCGTCATGGTACGGGGAGGCGGAGCTCGGGGCTGCGAAGCTCGCCCGCGGCCTCGTGCTGGCGCAGCAGCTCGGCGATCCCGATTCGCTGGCGTACCTGTACGTGCACGCGACCGAGCTCGCCCTCCGCACGGGAGACTACGGCCGGGCCGAGGTCCGCGTTCGCCAGGCCGAGGGACAGCTCACGCCCACGGCTCCCCCCTGGCTCGCGTACCGCGTCCCCCACGACTGGGGACGGGTGTACTCGGCGACGCGTAGGCCCTGGCGCGCGATGCAGGCGTACCAGCAGGCCGCGGCGGCCACGCCGGATCCGGTGCACCGGGCGTTCAGTCTCCAGGGGTCTGCCGAGGAGGCGGTGCGGCTCGCGGCGGCCGGCGAGCTGCCGATGGAGGAGGCCGAGCGTCACCTGGACGAGGCGCTCGCGGCGGCGCGGCTCGGGGTGGCGAGCTATCACATGGTAGGCGAGCTGCCGATGCGGATGCTCCGGCATGCGCTTCGCGGGCCGAGGCCGGGAGCGAGGGAGGAGCTTCAGGCGGTGCTGGAGCGAGGGCGGGCGACGCAGTCCTTTCTGCAGATCACCGCGGCGCGGCTCCTGGCGCGATTCGCGATCGAGACCGACCCGGCTCATCCCGGGCCGGCGCGGGCGCGGACGGACGAGGCGCTCTCCGAGGCGCGGGCCACGAGCAACCCGAGCTGGGTACCGCTGGCACACCTGGCGCGGGCCCACGTGGAATGGCGGACCGGCAATCGCGAGGCGCTTGCCCGGCACGCAGAGCTGACGCTCGACTCCGTGGATCAGCTGCGGTGGAGCCAGCCCTGGGCGCTCACCCGGGCGCGGACCAGTGCCGAGTGGGCCTTCGCCTACGAGCTGCTCGCCGGGTGGCAGCTCGACCTCGCGGGTCCGGACCCGTCGGGGTCGGCGGTGGAGCCAGCGTTCGCGACGATGGAGCGGCTGCGGGGGCGCATCCTGCTCGACGAGCTGGC
>DASROG010000586.1:0-2527 GCA_035646995.1 Myxococcaceae bacterium | reverse complement strand
CATCACGGGAGCGCCTACGGCAAGGAACCGAACGTCATCTTCCAGAAGCAGGCCGAGAAGTACGGGTACGAGGCGAAGATCATCGAGGTGCCCGCGCCGGGGAGTGAGCAGCAGGCGCAGTGGCTGGAGATCCGGCAGTTCAAGCCGGACTGGGTGATCGTCACCGGGTGGGGAGTGATGAACCCGGCAGCGCTGAAGAACGCGGCCCGGGTGGGTTTCCCGATGGATCACATCATCGGGAACTTCTGGACCGGCTCTGAGGAGGACGTGGAGCCGGTGGGAGCGGCGGCGAAGGGCTACATCAGCGCGGCGCTCAATCCCCCCGGGAAGGAGTTCAAGGTCATCCAGGAGATCGAGCGGGTGGTGTACGGCGCCGGCAAGGGCAACATGGTCGACAAGAAGCGGGTGGGGAGCATCTATTACAATCGCGGGGTCCTCACCGGGATCGTGTCGGTGGAGGCGATCCGGGTGGCGCAGGGCAAGTTCGGGAAGAAGCCGCTCACCGGTGAGCAGATCCGCTGGGGGCTGGAGAATCTGAATCTCGACCCGGCGCGGATCGCGGCCATCGGGGCGACCAACTTCATCCAGCCGCTGAAGGTCACCTGCTCCGATCACGAGGGCGGTGGCGCGGTGAAGTTCCAGCAGTGGGACGGGACGAAGTGGAAGGTCATCAGTGACTGGGTCCAGGCGGACAAGGAGCTGGTCCGGCCGCTGATCGAGGAGAGCGCGTCGAAGTACGCCAAGGAGAACAACATCCCCCAGCGAGACTGCGCCAAGGAAAGCACCTAGGTCGAGGAACCCGTGACCGCCGTCGCCTCCGCGTCACCCGGGCCGCTGCTCGTGGTGAACAACATCGAGGTGGTCTACGACCACGTCATCCTCGTGCTCCGCGGCGTGTCCCTGGAGCTGCCGAAGGGACGGATCGTCGCGCTCCTGGGCGCGAACGGGGCGGGGAAGACCACCACCTTGAAGGCGGTGAGCAACCTGCTCGGCGCCGAGCGGGGGGCGGTGACCAAGGGGAGCATCGTCTTCGACGGGGTGCGCGTGGATCAGCTCACCCCGTCGGAGCTGGTGCGGAGGGGCGTCATCCAGGTGATGGAGGGGCGACACTGCTTCGGCCACCTGACGGTGGAGGAGAACCTCCTCACCGGGGCGTACACCCGGGGGCCGCGGCGGCGGCAGATCCGCGAGGACCTGGAGAAGGTCTACGCCTATTTCCCGCGGCTCCGGGACCGGCGGCGCTCGATGGCCGGGTTCACCTCCGGGGGCGAGCAGCAGATGACGGCGGTGGGTCGCGCGCTGATGGCGAGGCCGAAGCTGATCCTCCTCGACGAGCCGTCGATGGGGCTCGCGCCGCAGGTGGTGGAGGAGATCCTGGGCATCGTCCGCTCGCTGAACCGGACCGAGGGAGTGAGCTTCCTGCTCGCCGAGCAGAACGCGGTGGCGGCGCTGCGTTTCGCGGACCACGGCTACATCCTCGAGGCGGGCAGGGTGGTGATGGACGGCGACGCCGCGACCCTGGCGGGGAACGCCGACGTGAAGGAGTTCTACCTGGGTCTGGGTGGGGCCGGGCGGAAGAGCTTCCGGGACGCCAAGCACTACCGCCGTCGCAAGCGCTGGCTCGCGTGAGCGAGGAGGGCAGGGGCATGGAGAAGGACGACCCCAGGGAGCGGCGATCGCCGGAGGAGCGGGAGTGGGCGCTGATGAAGAAGCTGCCCGCGGTGGTGAGGCACGTCTTCGACCGCGCCCCGGGCTATCGCCGGCGCGACCCGGACGTGGTTCCCGAGGAGGTGACCGACCGGGCGGCGCTGGCGAAGCTGAAGCTGGTGCGGAAGTCCGAGCTCCCGGAGCTCCAGCGAGCGGATCCCCCCTTCGGAGGTCTGTCCACGGTGGCGCCTCCGCAGGCGGCGAAGCTGTTCTCCTCGCCCGGGCCGGTGTTCGAGCTCGAGGCGCGGTCCGTGGACCCCTGGCGTGCGTCGCGGGCGCTCCGGGCCGCCGGGTTCCGGAGCGGGGACGTGGTGCACAACAGCTTCTCGTACCACCTGACCCCGGCGGGCTCGATGATCGAGACCGCCGCGCACGCGCTGGGGTGCGCGGTGATTCCCGCGGGGACGGCGCCGACGGAGGCGCAGGCGACCGCTGCCGCGCAGTTCCGCGCGACGGCGTACGGAGGGACGCCGTCGTTCCTGAAGGTCCTGCTGGATCGAGCCGCGGAGATGGGGCTGGACCTCTCGTCGCTGACGCGGGCCTCGGTGACGGCCGAGGCGCTGCCGGCGGTGCTGCGGAAGGGGCTGGCCGAGCGGGGGGTCCAGGTGCTCCAGTGGTACGGGACTGCGGACGCGGGCCTCATCGCCTACGAGACGCCGGCGATGGAAGGGCTGGTGGTGGACGAGGACGTGATCCTGGAGATCGTCCGCCCGGGCACGGGGGACCCGGTTCCGCAGGGGGAGGTGGGTGAGGTGGTGGTGACGATCCTCTCCGGGGATCATCCGCTGCTTCGGTTCGCGACGGGAGACCTCTCGGCAAT
>DASROG010000585.1:0-6276 GCA_035646995.1 Myxococcaceae bacterium | reverse complement strand
GTTCGTCCTCAACGAGGGCCTGAAGACCCGCGGCCTGGGACGTGGAGTGCACACCGCCATCTCCCGGACCGCGAGCTATGCAGTGGTCGCTGCGGGCACGGTGATCGCCGTCCTCGCCTCGGGGACAGAGCTGACCCGGCTCACGGTCCTCATCGGCACCCTGGGGGTGGGCATCGGCTTTGGTCTGCAGGACGCGGTGAACAACTTCGTCTCGGGACTGATCCTCCTCTACGAGCGTCCGGTGCAGGTGGGCGACGTCATCGAGGTGGGGGACGTGTCGGGAACCGTGACGCGGATCGGGATCCGCTCGAGCACGGTGGCCACGGAGCAGGGCTCCGAGGTGGTGGTCCCCAACTCGCACCTCATCTCCAACGAGGTGACCAACTGGACGCTCTCCGATAAGCGGCGCCGGACCGACATCGACGTCGCCGTTGCCGAGGCGACCTCGCCCGAGCGCGTCCGGGAGCTCCTGCTCCAGGTCGCCGTGGCGCATCCCGAGGTGCTGAAAGCTCCCGAGCCGATCGCTCTCTTCGCCGGCTTCGGGAACAGAGCGCTGAACTTCCAGCTCCAGATCTGGACGCCGGAGGAGATCCGTGACCGGGTGGCGAGCGAGCTGCGCACCGCCATCGGTCGGGTCCTGGGCGAGGCCGGCATCGACTACCCCCAGAACGAGGTGCACCTGGCGTCGATGCCCGCGTCCGTTCCGGAGCTGCTCGCCGGGCGGGGACCGGCGGACGGCGCCTCGCGCTCGGACAAGAAGAAATGACCCGGGGGGAGTGGCCGAAGGTCCTACTGAGAGTTCTACCGACCTGGTGCCTAAGGTGCCTCCCGCAAGGGGTCCGCACATGAAGAACATCGGAGCGTTCCTGCTGCAGAGGCTCGTCGCCGGGCTTCTGGTCATCGCACCTGTTTATCTGTCCATCCTCCTGCTGTTGAAGGGGATGGGTTCCCTGGTGCGGCTGGTGCGTCCGGTCGCCGCGCTCCTCCCGGACTGGCTCCCGAGGGAGGATCTGGTGGCGCTGCTGCTCGTCCTCGCGCTCTGCCTGTTCGTCGGGCTCGTCCTGGTGACGCCGCCCGGACGGTCCGCGCGGGCCTGGGTCGAGCGCACGGTGTTCGAGCGCCTCCCGGGCTACGGGCTCATCCGGAGCCTTGCCCAGCAGGTGGCGGGGCAGGGGCAGGACACCGCCTGGACCCCGGCGCTGGTGGAGATCGAGGATGCTCTCGTCCCGGGCTTCATCATCGAGGAGCTCCCCGACGGCCGATACACGGTCTTCGTCCCGTCGGTGCCAACTCCCCTCGCCGGTGCGGTCTACGTGCTGGATCGCGCGCGCGTTCACCCCACCGACGTTTCCTTCGCCGAGGCGATCAAGGTGGTGTCGCGCTGGGGGCACGGCGCAGGGGCATTGGTCCAGGCGATGGAGCGCATGCGCGACGGGAAAGTCGCCCCGGGGACGCCGGCCGCCGGTGTCAGGACGGTGCCACCCAGGGCACCCTGACTCCCTCGTCGACTCGCGAAAGGCGTGTCGCAGATGGCCCGAAGACTCGCCTGGCCAAGTCCGCTAGGGTCCCGCCGCCGGTGAACGCTCGTCAGGGAGTGGAGAATGGGCCCTTCCGTACTGCTCGCTCTCATCATCGCGGCAGGCGGCTCATCCGCGGCGGCCGGGGAGAGCACTCCGTTCTCCCTGACTCTCCAGGGCGCGGCCAGCCTCGGCACCTACGAGGCGGCGGTGAACTGGACGGTCATCCGCCTGATCCGCTCCAACCGCCTCGAGGAGGACGCGCAGCGCGGTCGGCGGCCCCATCTCGAAGCGCTTTCGGGGTCCTCCGCGGGGAGCGTCAACGCCCTCCTCGCCGCGGCGCTGTGGTGCGAGGCCGACGACGAGATGGAGAACCTCTCCGTGGATCGGAATCTCCTCCGCGATGTCTGGCTGCCGATCGGCCTGGACCAGCTCCTTCCGGGCGATCCCGCCCTGTACACTCCCTCGGACGGCCTGTTCGCGGCGTCCGCCTTCACCCCCGTCGTGGACAGCGTGCAGAGCCGCGTCTTCTCCGGGAAGGGGCTTCGCTTCAAGCCTGGATGCCGCGTGCCGGTGGGCTTCACAATGACCCGCGTCGTCCCCCAGCTCCGCACCATCTCCGGGCTTCGCGTCAAGTCGCAGCAGACCGTGGTGCCACTGGTCTTCGAGGTGGATAAGGCCGGGGTTCCGAGGCTCCGCCGCGACACCGGCCTGCGGTCCACCGCGCTGGCAGCCGACACGGCCACGCTGGCCGATACCTCGGATGCGTCGGGTCCGTACATTCCCTCTGGCCAGGCGATCCAGGCGTTGCTGGCCTCGGCGGCCTTCCCGGTCGCCTTCGGAGCACGACCGGTGTGCGAGTGCCGCCGGGCGTGCGGGGATGGGCAGCGCGAGGTCACCCCCGATCAGTGCCCGGGGCCCTTGCCCGGGCAGTCGCTCGGCGGTCTGACCTGTTCCGCCTACAGCGCCGCCCGGGGTGGGCAGGAGTTCAAGCTCTGCCGGAGCTACTTCATCGACGGCGGATTCCTGGACAACGCGCCGGTGGGGCTGGCCATCGAGCAGGCCGAGGCCTTCTCTTCACCCCGGACGTTCCGGCCTCTCACGGTGCTGCTCGTCGATCCCAGCATCCGACGGCCGCGGGAGGAACCTCCGCCTGCGCCGGAGAGAGCCATCCAGGGGTTCAGCGACGCGGTGCAGATGGGCAATGATCTCGTGGCCACCGCGCGCGAGCAGCGGCTCGCCGAGGCCATCGTCTCCCGGCATTGGAATCTCACCACCCGGGCACTCCTCTTCAGAACCGCATCGGCGCTCGCCGCCTATGCATCCATCGTCTCCCAGCTCGAAGGCGGGCAGGCGTCGAGCGGTGCTGAACCGGCGGCGCCGGCGTGGAGGCCGGCGGGCCAGGAGCGCGGATCGCTCGGCCGCCTCATCGCCCGCTGTCTGCGGCGCCGTCCACTCGGCGGCGCCGAGTTGGAGGCCTGCGCGGCAACGGTCCAGGGCAAGGGCGGGAACATCCTGGCAGGGCTCGAGGCAGGAGCCCGTGCCCAGGGCGCCGCGCCCCTCTCCTCCGACGAAGTGCTCCGCTTCGCCGAGGATCTGGTTTCCTTCATCGAGGGCCTGGGTTCAACGGCTAGCGGGACCGGTCTTTCATTCAAGTCGACGGTGGCCGCTGGCGCGCTCGACTTCCTCGCCGATGAGCTGGTTCCCTTTGCGCAGCACGTGAGTGCGCAGAGTGCGCTCGTCCGGATGCGCGCTGCCTGTCTGCGCTCCGCGTCCGCGGTGCAAGGGCTTGCCACTCACGCCATCGAGGCCTCCCGCCCGGTCCTTGCCGATGCGCTCCGCGAGCTGATCGCGCCAGGAGCCCCTTCGGGCATTGCCGAGCCCGCGGCACAGGCGCTAGACCTGCTCGGGACCCGTTCGAGCACCCAGCTCTTCTCCAGTGGGGTGCTCTCCTTCCTCCGGACGGCTCTCACCTCAGTCCCCGAAGCGAGCCTTCCTGAGGCGACGCGGGCTGCCGCGCGCCGCGTCGCGCTGCTCGGCGAGCTGCGGCCACGCCTCGCCAGCCTGAGCGATGCCGCGCTGCAGCTCTCCCAGGATGCGAGCGAGATCCAGTCCGACGTGCGCGGCCAGAGGCGCCTGCTGCTCGCCACGCGGTTCAGCCCGCTGGCCGGGGAGATGCTGGAGCACTTCGCGGGTTTCATGGATGGTCCGCTGCGCGAGCTCGACTACTACACCGGCATCTACGAAGGGCTGCACGGAATGGCTGTTCTGACCTGCGCCCAGCAGGACCCGTATCTCGCGTCCCGTCCATTGCCCGTGTTGAAGGCGGACGGAAGCGGGGAGCCCGACCCCTCCAGCGAGCAGACCCAGCGTTGCCTCGGCTCGGCGATCGGAGAGTCCATCGAGTACCTCCAGATCCTCGCCTCGACCAAGGCAGGACCGGTGGTGCGCGCGCTCGCCCGCCGAGAGTTGGCGGCGTACCTGGGAAGCTCGGCCGAGGCGGAGCGCATGGCAACGACCCCGGAGTGGAGCTGGCTTGGTGCGACGCCTGACCTCCGCGCCCAGGGAGCGATGGGAATTGCCCTGACCGTGCTCCTCGAGCGGGCGGTGCCGTGCACCGTGTCGGCCAAGGAAGCTCTCTGCCCGAAGGACCTCACCTTCGAGGAATTCGTCGAGCGGCTACGGGTCGCCGGCTACCGGCCCGAGTCCAGGGCGATGCAGGCGGCCCTGGCCGGCCAGGGGCGCTGGCTGTCGCAGACCATGCGGCGTGCGCTCGACCGGGCCGCGACCGTCGAGATCGCCCAGGCCTCTTCGGGGTCGTCCTCCCCGGAGTCGGCCTCCACCCGCAAGGCGATGAACGCGGTCCTCGGTGGCGGGGAGACGGTGAGCCGCGCGGCGGAGCGGACGGGGGACGTGTCCTTCCTGATCGATCCCTCGACCATCCCCCTCCACCCGCTGGCCGACGGCTCGTACGTCCCCATCGTCCTCGCCCACGTCGTGCCCTACCGGGTGGCGCTGGACGTGGTGGGGGGAAGCATCGCCCTGAGCTGGCTCGAGCCGCGCCTCCAGCTCGGTCGGTGGTTCTCGGTGGAGTCGACGCTCCAGGTCGTCGACATCCAGTTCAGCTCGGGCATCACTTCGAGCACGCTCGGGGCGAGGGGCGTGGTGCATCTCGGTCCGGTGGGAATCGGCTCCGGGCCTCGGTGGTCGCTGGACTGGGGCGGCGGGTCGCGCTTCGGCGTGGAGTTCGACGTCACCCTGCTACAGGACAGGCTCGGCGTGTCGTTTGGATTCCGGAACCTGAGCGCGGGGAACTGGAACACTCCCTTCGTTGCCCTCACCATCGCCGACCTGAACGGCACGCTGTACTGGCTCATCCCGCCGGCATGGCGCTCGGGCCGCTGAATGCGCCACCGGGTCCATACCTTTCGCCCTGGCGGCGCAGGCCTCCGCGGTGGCCCTCTCGGCCGGAGCGGCGGCCAACGCCAAGTACGAGAAGGGCGTGGCGATCTTCACCGCCACCAAGGGCGGGCTCATGTACGAGGCGAGCGTGGGCGGGCAGAAGTTCGGATTCGAGCCGTTCGCAGCGGCGAAGAAATGACCTGGCGATCTGCGATTGAGCGGAGCGAGACCGAGGTCTGACTGCCTCCAGGGACCGCATCCCCCCTTCCGGGTCGCCGTTCGAGCGCGGCCCGGCGGCGGTGCCGTGTGTCTGCCCTGCTGTCTCCGGCTACTTCGCGGGCGTCGCAGCCGGAGGCGTCGTGGCTGGCGCAGGCGTCGTGGCTGGAGCGGTCGCAGGCGCAGCGGCCGGGGCAGCAGCGGGCGGTGGCGCTGCAAGGCCTTGCTTGTAGGTCTGCTCGCTCACCTCCGTCACTTCCGAATTCTGGATGGTGACGGTGCTGGAGGTCTGGGCGTCGGTCAGAGTGACCGCGCTGCCGTCCCTCTTGACGCTCTCCGAGTAATAGACCTTCCCCGTACTTGGGTCCTTCACCATGTAATACTTGGCGCCGCCGCAAGCGACGCTTGCTCCGAGGATCACGACGAGCCAGCCACTGCTGAGAATCCGCTTCATCGGCTTTCCCTCCTCAACATCCACGCCCAAGTGGGACGAGGTGCCCGGACGGCTTAGCTCCAAGTTTCGGTCCGGACGAGATCTTTCGGAATACCCAGACCTCTTTTCAGCTCCACGGAGGAACGAACCCGGTTCTCGCCGGAGGCCGGGTAGGGGGCCGTGCAGGGGTTGCCTGGGCGTTACGTTCGGCCCGGAGTGCCGTGCTCCTGACGACGCTTGCCGGAGAAGAGCCGGTTGCGGTCGACATGGAGTCCGCGGCGTGGGGCGCGTGCTGCGGCCGCGTCCAACGTGCCTGATACGGTCATCTGCGCGATCTGGCGAAGAGCTGCCCGGGTACCTGGCACGTTGCGTCGCCCGGAATGGCGGTATCCGCCGGGGCGCTGTTGCCATCCGGGCCCTCGCGCATCCGACCTCGATAGCGAAGCTCCTTGCGCACGGCGCCGAGAAGCTGGCCGCCCTTCTCGAGCGCCTCCTGTCGGAGAGCGCATGAAGGGTCTCAGGGACCTGCTTGCTTCTACGCGGCGTGGTCGGAGGCTGGCACGTCCCCGGACGCCGGTTCCCGGGAGCTCATCGCCGAGGGCCCTTCGTCCTCGACGAGCTCTTCGGTCGGGGTCACCCGCCGATCTTCTTGTAGCCGGCGTTCTCGATGGCCACGCCCAGCTTCTGCGCGGGCACGTCCAGCTGGAT
>DASROG010000584.1:0-4412 GCA_035646995.1 Myxococcaceae bacterium | reverse complement strand
GTGGTACCCGGTGCACCAGATCACGTTCGTCACCTCGAGCGCCGTCCCGTCCTCGAGCACCGGCCGCCCGCCCTGGACTCCCCCGACCCGGCCCACGCGCTCCACGCCCGCCTTCGCCAGGTGCCGCGACATCGTCCGGATGAGCGGCGTCGAGTCCCCGTGCTGGTTGGCCTTCACCTTCCGCCCGACTGGCGTGGACTCGCTGAGCAGCCGGTGGAAGATGCCCCGGAACAGCAGCGGCATGAAAAGCACCTGGGACACGGGGTGATGGAACCAGCGCGGCACCTCGCTCACGGCCCGGCCAGACATCACCACCGGATGCCCTGCCTTCCGCAACTCGACGGCGATCTCCGCCCCCGAGTTTCCGGCGCCGACGATCAGTACCGTGCCCTGGCGCAGCTGCGAGGGGCTCCGGTAGGCGCTGGAGTGCATCTGCACGATGCCCGCGTCGAGCTCGCTCGCGAACGCCGGTAGCTTCGGCTTCTGGTAGCCGGACATCGCCACCACCACCGCACGAGCCAAGAAGCGCTGGTGCCCCGCGGTGACCACGTATCGATCGCCCACGCGCGAGAGACCGTCGACCCGCACGCCGTTGCGCACCGACAGCCGGAAGTGACGGGCGTACCCCTCGAGGTAATCCGCCATCTCGTCCTTGGTGGGGTAGCTGAACGGCGGCGCGGGGAACGGCATGCCGTCGAGCCCGTCGTACTTCGCGGGAGTGAACAGCCGGAGCGAGTCCCACCGCTGGCGCCAGGCATCTCCCACCCGGTCGTGGGCGTTGAGGAGCAGGAAGTTCCGCACCCCACATCGGGCGAGGTGGTACCCCACCGAGAGGCCGGCCTGGCCGGCGCCGATGACCAGCACGTCCACTTCCATCTCGACACGGAAGCGGTTCTGGGGACGCGGCTCCAGCGTCTCGAGCGCCTGTCCCTCGTCCACCACCACCGGTCCCACCAACTCCTCGTTCGGCATGAGCATCCTCCGGCTCGAATCCAGGGTGAGATGTACGCGGCTCACGGGACTCCCCGCGTCGGGGAAACCCTGCATTTTGCGGACGCGGGGGGATGGGGGATTTCCCCCATGCCGGCCCTCAGACCAGCTTGTGGGTGAAGGCGTACGCCGTCGCCGCGGCCCGGGAGGAGACCCCGAGCTTGAGGAAGATGTTGCTCACGTGACGGTCGACGGTCTTCTCGCTCAGGAACAGCTCCCGGGCGATGGCCTTGTTGGTCTTCCCCGCCGCGATGAGCCCCAGCACCTCGAGCTCACGCGCGGTCAGCCCGTCCGGACGGTGTCCTCGCTCCTCGATCGCGAGCGGAGGAAGGCGCGCGAGGTCCGGCCTGGCGCCGAGCTCCTCGAACACCTTGCGAGCCGCGGCGAGCTCCAACGCCGCCCCATCCTCGTCGCCCAGCGCGCGGCAGGCGAGACCGGCCGAGACCCGGACCCGCGCCGCGAGGTAGGGCGCACCGACCCGCTGCCACACGGCCAGCGCCGGCCGCAGCGCATCGAGCGCCCGCTGCGGCTCGCCCCTGGCGAGGAGCACCGTCCCGCGCGCGTGCGCGGCGATGGCGGCCAGCACCTCGGACTCGAAGCGATTGGACAGCTGCTCGAGCTCGACGCTCGCCTCGGCGGCTCCCTCCACGTCCCCGGCCGCCAGGGCGATCTCCACCACCGCCGGGAGGAGCCGGGCGCGCTGCAGCGCCTCCCCGGTCGCGGCGAGCGCCCGACGGATCGAGGCCAGCGCAGCGTCTCCCCGACCCTGGGCCAGCCGCAGCAGGGACATGCCCGGCTGGGGCTCGCGCCCGAGTCGGTGCGCCTCCAGGTACGACGCCTCCGCCTCGTCGAGCTCGCCGCGCAGCCGGTTCATCTCCGCCTTCTGGTAGTGGGCCGCGGGCGAGGCGAACGGGTCGGGCGTCTTCTCCAGCCGCTGGCAGGCGCGCCGGGCCTCCTCGAGCGCCGCCTCCCACTGGCCGTTCATCTCCATCACCTCGACCCGGTGCACCATGCACACGCCGCTGAAGGCCACCTGCTGCGGCTGTGACTCGCACCAGCTGCTGAGCGCCGCCGTCCATTCCCGGCAGCGGTCGAGGGCATACACCTGGCGGCAGCCCTCGATGAGGATGCAGTACACGATCGCCGGGACGATGGGCGCGTTCCCGTCGAGCTTCACCGTCACCATGGCCTCGTCGAGCAGCGCCAGTCCCTCGCGGATGTTCCCCTGCCGCAGGCGAGCCCGGCCCTGGAGGCTCCTGGCCAGGGCCACCAGGTCGGGCTCGGCGAACTGCTCGCCGATGTTCGCCGCCTCGGCCGCGCAGGAGAAGGCGGCCTCACAGTCGTTCTCCGCCAGATGGCGCATCGTCTGGGGGAGGCGAAGGTACCCCCGGACCGCGCAGGGCTTCGCCTCGCGCTCGAGCAACCGCTCCACGCGGGCGAACCAGCCACTGGCCTGCCCGAACTCCCCCATGCCGCTCAGCCGGTACCCGAGCCAGAAGCCGACCCGCGCCGCCATCAACGGGTCGGCCTCCAGGAGGAGCTGGTACGCCCGCTCGAGGAGGGTGAGGAGGTCGCGGTCCCGCCCGCTCATCCCTGCCGCCCAGGAGTACCTCTCGAGGTCCTCGCGGCAGAGCGCCGAGACGCGATCCTCCGCGGCGAAGAGCTGGTACGCGTCGTCCCACGCTCGCTGCGCGTAGGCCTCCCGGGCTCGCGCGAGCTCGGGAGAGGGCTCTTTGACGACTCCGGTCATCGGCTCGCAGGAAGGTCAACTGTCAGAGCGGCAGGTCCCAGGTCAAGCCCACCCGGAGCTCGATCAGCCCGGTGCCGGAAACTGTGCCCACGCGCACCGCGGCGTCGGTCGAAACCCGGGGCGAGAGGCGCCAGACCAGGCCCCCCAGGAAGGAGGCGGTCACGCCGGGGATCGCGTGCTCGGCCTCCACGTAGACCTCGCCCACGGGCCGGACCGTCCACTCGTTGGGCCCCTCGGCGATGAACCCTGCCAGCCCGGCGAGGTGGTGCGCCCGGCTCCAGGCGGGGACCAGGTTCAGATGGAGGGTGAGCGCCGGCCAGCGCTGGGAGACGATGACCCCGGCGGCGAACCCGAACCCCGAGGGCCCGGCCGTCGCCGGAAGCAGCAGCTCCGGCTCCACGGCGATGCTCGGCCCCTGCTCGCCCTGGAGGCTGCCCTTCCGGAGCAGGCCCTTGAAGGCGATGCCCATCTCGAGCTGGGCGACCTCGCCCGGCTCGCGCAGCCCGGCGACCGTGCCGCTGGCCGCGCCGTCGACCACCAGCTCCCATCCGGGAAGAGTCCCGAAGTTGAGGATAAAGGTCGGCACGTAGGCGGTGCGACCGCCGGAGCGCTGGAATTGCAGCGGTCCCAGCTCCAGCTCGAGCACCTGGGGCTCGGCGACGTCGGCGTCGGTCTGGTCGAAGGGGCGGTAGGCCAGCGTGCGCGAGGACAGCACGAGCAGCGCCGGGAGAACGCACCGCCACCAGCGGCGACTCACCGCGCCGGACCCACGGAATCCTCGAAGAGCAGGATTCGTCCTCCGGGCGGATCGCACACCACGACGTGACCTCGGTCGTCGGCTGCGACGCAGTGTGCCTCCTTCGCGGCCGGTTCCCGCCAGAGCGAGCGCAGGCCTCCGTCCGGCTCCACCTCGAACGCCTCGAGCGTCGCGGCCTTCGCCGCCGGGACGTAGAGCCTGCGGGTCGATGGGACATAGGCCACGAGGTCCACCCCCGGGCCGGTCCTCGCCTGGCCAGCGAGCCGACCCTTCCCGGACACATCGATCACCGTCACCAGCCCCTCGGCGCAGCCGACGAGGAGCAGCCCTCGCGTCCGGTCCGCATCCAGCCCGCGCGCGTCCTTGCAGCCGTTCTTCCACTCGGCCAGGACGGCCCGCTCCCGCAGTCCGATGGCCAGGGTGCGGTCGTGCCAGGTGTTGGTGAATGCACGACCATGGGCCGGATCGATGACCAGCGACTCGGGGCCGTCCGGCACCGCGATGCGTTCACTGCGGACCAGCGCCGGCGTTCCCTTCGCCTCGAAACGGAAGATCTCGATGGCAGCGGCGTCGGGCTCGGTGACCCAGACCTCGCCGGTGGGCTCCACCCAGCGCACGTAGTCGGGACCGGACGCGAGAGGCGCCTCGGCCGGCGTTCCCTTGCCGCCCAGCGGGAGCGCGAACAGACGCCTCGCCGTCCGGTCCGCCACGAAGAGCGTGTCCGCCCGCGCGTCCGCCGAGGTCGCGCCCTGGCCGTGTCCACCCTTCCAGCTCGGAAGCCTGGTCAGGGCCCCCACCGCCTCGAGGCGGTGGGTCACCGGATCGACCAGGAACACGCTCCCGGTCCTCCCGCCGGGGACGATGAACCGCTGGAGCGGCGCCGAGAACACCAGGTCGTCGAAACCGATCCCGCCC
>DASROG010000583.1:0-5001 GCA_035646995.1 Myxococcaceae bacterium | reverse complement strand
GCGGATCATCTTGTTCTCGGTGACGTAGTCCGCCCAGTTGGCGTAGCCCAGCGTCTTTGACAGCTCCTGCCGCTTCACCAGCATCTTCTCCAGGAGTTCGATGTTCTGCGGCGCGGCCCGGCTGGTAAAGGCACGCCACATGGCCTCGCGGGTGCTGGCCTTCCTCGCGTAGTTCCGCACCGGGAAGTAGTCCGGGTAGTCGGTGGTGAGGACCACCTTCCCGTCCGGGCCCGGCGGGTGCGCGGCGAGGTAGTCGGCGGGCAAACCCGCGAGGTCCGCCGGACTGAAGGCGACCTTCTTCACGTCGGCGGGGATGTTCCGGTCGAACTCCTGGCCGATGGTCACCAGCTCGTCGGCGAGCGCGCGCACCTTCTCCCGGGTTGCCTCGTCCCGATCCACGCCCACGCGGCGGAATTCCAGGAGATCCCGGGTCATCCACCAGCGGGTGGTGACGTCCTGGCCGGAGAGGTCCAGCGAGGAGAGCACGTCATAGAGCGCCCGGTCCTGGTTGATGGTGGTGAACATCGCCTGCAGCTGGCGGTCGCAGTCCTCTCCCGCCTTGCGCATGTCCGGGTCGGGGCTGCCCTTCCGGGCCAGCTCGGTCTGGGCGCCGACGTCGTTGATGACCGCGAGCGCGTCGTCGTAGGCGGTGAGGGTGGCGACGGTGTCGCGCGGCGCAGAGCTGGCCTTCACCGCGTCGAGCCCGGCGCGCGCCCGCTCCATCCCCGCCTTGCAGGAGGCGGTGAATCCCGATGCAGGCCCGGCGATGCGCGCGGCGGCGGCACCCACCGGCTCGTCGAGCGCGGGCGGAGCCTTCGCCGGGGCCGGGGCGGCCGTCTTGGCGGCGGTGGTCGAGGGCGCAGGAGCGGGCGCGGGCGCGCTGGCGCAGGCGAGGACCGTCAGGGTCGGAAGGACGAGGACGAGGCGCATCGATGACTTTCGAGGAAGGGCGACCATGCGGCAGGGGTCGCAAGAAGGGACGGTACTCTTGCACGGCGTGCCGCGAACGGTCATCGGCTTGCAGTGAGCCGCGTGTTCCCCGCCGGACGGAGCGGGGAGAGCGAGCGGTGGGCTGCAGATGCCCGAGGTCGCCCTCCCGCGAGGGAGCGGGAGGTGCCAGGCGCGGCCTGACCGACACCTCGTTCAGGATACGAGGCCCCCGAAAGGGAATGCTGGTCGGTCCGTCCTCGAGGTCGGCGCGTTCGCGTTTGACCTGCGCCCGAGCGCGGTGTCACCGTCCCGACTCGGGGGAGGACGCTGGATGCTCAAGCAAGTCATCAGAGCCACATCGAGCCTTGTGCTGTGTGCCGCGCTCTTCGCTTGCTCCTCCAAAGATGGCCAGCCAACGTCTGAAACGGTCACACCGACCGGACTCACCGTCGAGGGGTTCGGTCCGTTCACGCTCGTGCTCTCCTGGGAGCCGCCCAGCGCGACCTTCGATGGGTACCGGCTCGAGTTCACGGATGGGACCCGGCCGCTGCAGCAGATTGGGACCGAGCTGATCCCTCCGACCGAGAGAGGGGTCCGCCTCGTGAGCCAGACGGGAATCCCCGAAGCGGTGCATCTGCGGTTCGCCCTCACCGCGATTCGCCACGGACAGCCGATCGGACCCGCCGCGATCGCCGACTTCGTCGAACCCCTCCTCTCGGTCTACGATCTCCGCGCGCTGCTGGTCGACGGCGGCATGCTCCTGACCTGGGAATCGGGCTCGCTGCGGGCCGAGCAGGTCGAGATCGTCCGCGTCCACCTCGAGGCCGCGGATGGCGGGCCTCCGGACCCCGGGTTCCCGGTCGTGCAGGGAGCCCCCTCCACCAGCTATCTCGATGCTCTCGATCGGGTGCTGTCGGAGGGCTCGAACTACCTCTACAGCGTGATCTTGCGCGGAGCCTCGACGACCAGCAGCCCGACGACGGTCCAGGCCTCGGTCCCTCTGCTGTCGCCGACCGAGTTCCGCGTCACCGGCCGCGCAAGCGGCGTCGACCTCTCGTGGAAGAGTCCGAGCCTTGCGGCGACCGAGCTCGTCCTGGAGCGTGCAGAAGGATTCGCGAACGCCTACCTGGAGCTGGTTCGCCTTCCTGCAGACGCAGGATCGTACCGGGATGTTCCTCCGTCTCCGGGCGTGTACAGCTATCTGCTGGAGGCACGGCGCCCGGGTTCACAGCCAGGGTGGCTCGCCGATTCCGGCGTCGCTCCGCCCCGGGGCGACCTCCTCTTCGACGCCGCAATCGTGGACGGGCCGATCGGCAGCACGGCGGTCAGGGACGTGTTTGGAAAGTGGACCGTCTGCGGCGGGGGAAACGGGGTGGCGGACCTGACCGGTGAGCGTCCGGCCTTCCTTCCTCAGGGTCTGCGGTACTGGGCGACTCCCTGTGTTCTGCTGGATTCCGGCGACCTTCCGCACGCGGTTTACGGGACCGCGCCGACGAACCTCTCCAGCGAGACCCTCTGGCACGCCTGGTTCGACGGGACGAGCTGGCAGACCGAGGAGATCGCCACCCGCGCCATCGGGTTCGGGTACCCGGTCTTCGCACTCGACAATTCCGGAGGCGTACACGTGGTCTGGGAACAGTGGGGAATGAATCCAGATCAGGGCTTCGAATACGCGCACCGCATCGCGGGCGGCTGGTCGACGGAGGCCCCGAGGTTGCCCCTCACCTCCAGCGAATTCATCTGGGACCTTCAGGTCGACCCCTCGGGGACCGTGCACGTCCTCATGGCTCCGGAGCTGGATCTGCTCGAGCGTGCACCGGGCGGAGCGTGGTCGAACGCGTTGATCCCGGTCGGGGCAGCCGACGCCGGCCTCGCGCCGTTTCCCGCCTACGGCCAGCTCAGGCTGAGGGGAGGCGCGGATCTCACCGTCTTCTTCGTCCGCAACGGGATCGAGATCGCGACGCGACGCGACGGTGGGTGGTCGGCACCGGAACCGGTCGCACCCCATCTCATGGGCTTCGCCTTGCCGATCTTCGTGGCAGCCGCCGCACGACAAGGAAGCCGACTCGCAGTGGCCTTCGAGTCCTCAGACCAGCAGACGCTCTTCATCGAGGGGCCCGGTGGCTCCCTTCACGTGAATCTCGGAGGGACGGAGCCATACGTCGCAGGCCTGTCCTTCGATGCAGACGGTGGCCTGCACGGCCTCCAGTACCTGTCCAACCTCCTCCCGGGCCGCCCGGACTGGCTCCACTACGGAACCTTCGACGAGGTCCAGCCTTCGCCCTGAGCGCCGGCCGCGGGGCTCCTCCGCTCAACCAGCGTCGCCACCGCAGACGGCGAGCGCCCAGACCGGGAAGAGACGCAGGTAGATGTCGTAGTGAATCGCGCAGGTGCGATTGAACACCCCGGTGATGGGCTGGTCGGGCCAGCGGCCGTCCTCGCCCTGGTGCTCTCGCAGCCAGGCCACGCCCCTCCGAACGGCCTCGGAGTCGCGCCGGCCGCAGGCGGCGAGCGAGAGCACCGCCCACGAGGTCTGCACTGCATGGCCTCGCTGTCCGTCCACCCAGCGGCGCTGCCGGTTCGACTCCAGCGTCTCGCTCCAGCTGCCGTCGGGTCGCTGCCGGGCCTCCAGGTAGTTCGCCGCGCGACGGAGCGCCGCATCGTCGGGGCGCGCTCCCGCCGCGACCAGCCCCGCCGTTCCGAACCAGGTTCCGTAGCTGAAGCACACGCCCCAGCTGCCCTCCCATGACCCGTCGGCACGCTGAACCTTGCGGATGAAGCGCTCACCGCGCCGGATCGGCTCGCGGAGCCACGCCGCATCCTCGGGCGCGAACGCGCTCCATGCGGCCAGGGCCTGGACGCAGGCCGAGGTGCACTCGACGTAGGAGACGTCCACCATGATGGTCGAGAACACGTCCGAGGGATTCAGCGCCTCCAGCCACTTGGGCCCGCGCTGCAGCTCGTAGGTCGCCCAGCCGCCGTCCTCGTTCTGCAGTGAGAGGATCTCCTCCACCGCCTCGCGGAGCCGCGCCCGCGGGACCTGGTTCATCCCGACCTTCTCGAGCAGGAGCGAGGCCTTGAGCCCCTCGGCGGTGCAGTCGCTGATCGGCCACCCGTGGGCGCGGGTGGAGAATGGCCAGCCGCCACGGCTCCGGTGCCGGTAGCCCTTCTCCATCTCCGGCACGTCGTCGAGCACCTGGTTGGACTCGATGTAGTGCGCCGCACGCTCCAGCGCCGGGCGAGCGCGCTCGAGCTGCCCGGTGGCAAGTATGCCCTGCACGGCGAAGGCGGTGTCCCAGAGCTCGGACGAGTTGTAGCCCTGCATCTTCAGGCCGTCCGGCGCGCGCCAGAGGTAGTCCGGCAGCCGCTTCAGGTGCGCCTCGACCTCTGGACCTCCGGGGCGAACGCTCTGCCAGACCACCGTGTTCAGCACCTTGTTGATCGGCCCGATGCAGATGTGGTTCGTCGCCTCGTCCTCGCGGCGGATCTGGTCCAGCACCACCTCCAGCGACCGCTCCCGCGCTCTCGCCGGCGCGCACCGTTCCCAGAGCGCGAGCACACCGTTCGCCGCGCGGAGGTACGACGTCCTCGGCGTGTATGCGTCCGTCCCGGCCACCCGCTCACGCGCCGCTGACCAGTCCACCGTCTCGTAGGGCTGGGCGTAGATCTCCCTCCGGATGGCGGCGAGCAGCGGCGTCTCCTTCGCCCGCACCCGTCGGCCGTACAGCCAGCTCATCGGCAGGTACACCATCCGGCAGTGGCACCAGAGCTTCGAGGGGTGCAGCGGCAGCGACTCGGGGAGGAGCCACAGCTCGGGCGGCAGGGGAACGAGGCCCTGGTACTCGTAGAGCCCCAGCATCGCGAGGATGAACTTCCCCCACGAGCCGCTGGACAGCGGGCCCCCGTGCGGGAGGAACCAGGCCCGCGCCCGCTGCAGCTGCGGATCCTCGGCCGGGACGCCCAGGAGCCGCAGGGTCACGTAGACCAGCACCGAGGTGAAGACGTGGCTGTGCGACTCGACGTCCAGACCCCAGCCGCCGTCGGCGTTCTGGTGCCCGCGCAGATAGGTGA
>DASROG010000582.1:0-4873 GCA_035646995.1 Myxococcaceae bacterium | reverse complement strand
GGAGCTGGGCGCGCTCACGCCTCTGGCCGACCGGCTCTACGACGGGCCGGAGGTGGACGCGCTCGCGCTCGAGCTCGTGGAGGGCCTGCGCAGGGAGGTCGCACCTGCCATGGAGAACCCGCACCTGTGGGAGCAGGTGGAGCGCTACGCGGTGATCTTCGTCGAGGGGATCCGGGGCTCACCCTCCGGAGAGGAGGTGCTCCGGCGCGCGGATCTGGCCCGGCTCATCCTCGGCGAGACCACCGTGCGCGAGCTCTCGGCCGCCGAGCGGCAGGACGTGACCCAGCGCCACTTCAGCTACGGGACGGACGACCTGGTGGTCGTCGACTGGAACGCGGCCTTCGTCTACGAGCCGTCCGGGTCGCAGGACATCCCGGACATCCTCGAGATCGCCAACGCCCAGCTGCTGGAGCTCCGCTATTACGACGACGCGCTCGACAACAGCCTCTCCCGGGTGAACCAGCAGCTGAAGCGGCAGCGGCGGCGCCTGGGCTCGATCTTCCGGAGCCCCTATCCCACACTGGCGAGGCAGGTCCTCGTCGTGCTGCTGGAGATGAGCGAGCTCATCGAACGCGTGGAGAACTCGCTGAAGATCATCGGGGACTTCTACCTGGCCCGGATCTACGAGGCGGCGGTCGAGCAGCTGCGAATCCCCGCTTGGAAGGGCACGGTCACCCGAAAGCAGCAGCTCCTCGGCGACGTCTACGGCTGGCTCAAGGGCGAGGTGGACACCGCGCGGTCGCTCACCCTGGAGCTGATGATCGTCGTGCTGATCGTGGTCGAGCTCCTGCTGGCGGCGACGTCGCTCCTCCCACACTGAGCATGGACGCCGGCGCGCTCCTGCGCGCTTCCGCAGGCGTCCCCCTGGTGCGGGGGGCTGAGCATGGACGCCGGCGCGCTCCTGCGCGCTTCCGCAGGCGTCCACGGGGGGCGGGGGATCAGGTCCCGCCGTCGCGCACCACCGGATCGTCACAGGCCACGGCCACGCCGGCATCGCCCGCCGGGCAGACCAGGCACGTCGCCCCGGGCAGCCACCGCTCCTGAGACGGGCCGTACATCCCGGGGTTCGCCACGAGCGCGCCCTGCGTGGAGGGGTCCTGGGTGAAGCGCGGGGACCCGGACCACTGGGCGAGCACCAGAGCATCGCCGTCGGCCGTCCACGGCGTCTCCCCGTTCAGCACGCCATCGCAGCCGAGGTCGCGCACCTCGGCGATGTTGCTGCTCTCGAAGGCCAGGCTGGTGGCCCTGCCCGGGCGCTCCACGTGGAACCAGCCCTGGAAGCCGGTGGGCGCGTCGATGTTCCCGCCGAAGAAGTTGCAGCCCCCGAGGAACACCACCACGGCAGCGGTCACGAGCCGCCGTCTCATCCTCCGGGCACCTCGCGCGGCGTCCCGGACGGCAGGTGCGCGGTCCGCTCCTGCCGCACCCGATCGCGCCACAGCAGCCAGCTCGGCAGGGTGATCATCGCCGCGACCAGGCAGGACAGCTCTCCCAGCACCGCGATCATGCCGAGCGAGCGCACCGCCTGGTTCACCGAGCCGAGCAGCGCCAGGTACCCCAGCGTGGTCGTCAGGCTGTTGAGCACCACCGCACCGCCGGTGGAGCGCATCGCGGGGATGACCCCGCCGCCGTTCAGCACTCGCTGCATCACGTTGACCGCGTAGTCCACCCCGATGCCGAAGGTGATGGGGAGGGCCACGAAGTTGAAGAAGTTGATCTTGATGCGCCCCACATAGAGCAGGAGCATCAGCCAGAGGAGCCCCACCGCCAGCGACCCCACCACCTCCAGCGCCGCCCTTCCTCGCCCGAAGGCGAGGAACACGGTGAGGATGGTCAGGGAGAGCGAGACGGCGGCCGCCTTGGGAATGTCCTTCAGCACCGCGTCGAGAATGTCGGCGAAGATGACCGCGCGTCCGGATCCGCGGATCTCGTCTCCGTTGGGCAGCTTGGTCAGCCGGAAGCTGTCCGCCCAGCGCAGGAGGTAGTGAAGGTCGTTGTCGTCCTTGCCGTTGGTGGGGGTGATGAAGAGCAGCCGTCCGCGCGTCCCGTCCACCTCCGAGAACGGCCGGGCCAGATCTTCAGGAAGTTCGGCGATCGTGTACGGCTTGAGGTTCTCCGGCGGGATGAGCTCCCTCATCTCCTTCCAGTCCGCGTCGGAGATGCCCCCCTGCTTCCGGGCCTTGAGGAGCTTTCGCCGGATCTCGAGGAGGAGAGGAACCTTCTTCTCCTGGTCGGTGGGGACGAAGTCCTGGAGCGTGTGGACGCCCTCGAACGGCTTGAGCTCGGGCGGTGCAGCGTCCCGCCGCGCCTCCAGCGCCTGCTTGAGCTCGGGCACCTCGTCCGGAGTGTTGGCCAGCACCACCATGCCGCTCTCGGTGTTGTTCCCCAGCACGTCGGCGGCCCTGGCCGCGACCCGGTACAGCTCCTTGCCGCCGCCCAGGTCGTTCTGCATGTGCCGCATGTCGTAGTCGATGGGATCGGCGCGGAGCCAGAGGACGAAGGCCACCGCTCCGGCCGCGGCGAGGACCAGCGAGAGGATGGCCATGCCCCGCGGCGCCCTCGAGACGAGGAAGACGAAGGGCCGCTCGTACGCCGAGGTGCGCTGCCGCCAGCGCTGGAACCAGCTCCGGCCGCTCCCGGTTCCGGTGATGGGCCAGCGCCGGTCCTGGAGCACCAGCACCGCCGGGGCGAGGAAGTAGGTCGCCATCCAGCAGAGGAGCATCCCGGACGTCCCGATGAAGGCGAAGTGCTTGAAGCCGTGGAACTGGGTCACGGCGAGGCTGCCGTACGCGGCGGCGGCGGCGAGCGCCGCGGTCAGCGTGCCCACCCAGGTCGCGAGGTGTGCCTGACGGATGGCTGCCTCGAGGTCCAGGCCGCGCCGGCGCTCCTCCAGGAACCGGGCCACGTAGAGGGTGCCGAAGTTGATGCCGTTGCCGGCGATGATCGACACCAGGAACCCGGTGATGACGTTGAGGTGGCCGATGGCCAGCCTGGTGAGCCCGAAGGTGAGGGTCAGCCCGACGAGGATCGTGACCGCCATCGGGACGAGCACCCGGAACCGCCGGTAGTAGATGAAGATGACGCCGAGGATGAGCGCCACGCCGGTCGTGCCGACGTTCACCAGGTCGTCCAGCACCGCGCCGTACTCGTAGAGGCCGGTGACCAGGTCGCCGGCGTAGCCGATCTTCACGCCCTGGCGCTCGGCCTCGGGGAGGGTCTTCTCCACGACCGCCTTCGCCCTGGCCAGCGCCTGTCGCGATCCGCCCAGGTCGCCGGTGGGGATGCCGGTGCGGATCAGGACCACGAGCGTCTTGCCGTCCTTGGCCTGGAAGTACCCGTCCGGGTAGCGGTCCTTGGCTGCCTCGAGCGTCGCGGACTTGCCGCCGAGGAACTTCTCCTTGAGCTCGGCGAAGCTCGGGGCCTTCTGCTGCTCCTCGTCGTCGTCCTCGAGCCCGAGCGACAGCGCCTTGCCCACCGCCTTCTTTCGCTGGGTGTCCAGCTCCTGGTTCAGCTTCTGGAGGTCCTCCACGCCGGCGAAGAGGCCCGAGCGGGGGAGGAGGAAGTCGCGGGCCACCTGGACCCCGTCCTCGGCGCTCACCACCCAGGGGGGGCCGACGGCCCGGAGCGGGGGAAGGAGCTTGGCGCCGAGCGCGCGGAGGGTGTCCCGGTCGCCTCCCTCGAGGACGACGAAGATGCTCGAGCTCCCCGCCGTGCGCTCGCTCAGCCGCTTGAGCTCGAGAACGGAGGGCTGGTCGTCGGGGAGCAGTTGATCGAACCGGGTGCGGAGCTCGAGCCCGCGGGCGAGCCAGCCCCCGGCAAGCGTCAAGGCCAGACCGATGAGCAGGACGCTCCAGGGCGATCGCAGCTGCCAGGCCGCGAGCCGCAGGAGGTTTCGCTCGATGACGCTCGTCTGCTGGGGCACTTCGGGCGCTCCCCTCCCGGACAAGGACCCCCGGCCGGGGAACGGCATGCCGTCGGGCCAGGTTGCGCCACATAACCCGTGGGAACCCGGTTGACCAGCTTCAGGTCGGCAGGCTGCTCCCTGCCGGTTTTCTCTCAGCTCAAGGTCGAGCGATCGGGCGCAGCCACCGACGGTGCGGTCTGGACCCTGCGCAGCTTCTTCTTCTGGGCGAGCTCACTGTCGTGCAGCCGCTTCACCCCGTCGCCCAGCGAGGACTCGATGTCCCGGATGCCGGTGACCAGGCGGACGAAGCCGCCGACCTCCACCGACGCGGCCTGGTCGCTGCCCCACATGGCGCGGTCGAGCGTGATGTGCCGCTCGATGTGCGTCGCGCCGATGGCCACGGCGGCCCAGGTGGGCGGCAGCCCCGTCTCGTGGCCGGAGTAGCCGATGGGCACCTCGGGCCAGCGCTTCTTCAGGGTGTGGATGACCTTGAGGTTCAGCTGGTGCACCGGGCAGGGATAGGTCGACTCCGAGTGGGCGATGAGCAGCCGATCGGTCCCGACCGCGGCGACCCCGCTCTCCACCTCGTCCCAGATGGACATGCCGGTGGAGATGATCAGCGGCCGACCGGTCTCCTTCATCTTTCGTAGAAGGGCGTGATCGGTGAGCGAGGCCGAGGCCGCCTTGTAGGCCGGGGGATCGAACTGCTCCATGAAGTCCACCGCCTCCTCGTCCCAGCAGCTGGCGAACCAGAGGATGCCCCGGTCGCGGCAGTGCCGGTCGATGGCCGCGTAGTCCTCGGCGCCGAACTCCAGCTTGTGCCGGTAGTCGATGTAGGTCATCGGACCCCAGGGGGTCTCGCGCATGACGTTCCACTGGTCGCGGGGGACGCAGATCTCCGGCGTGCGCTTCTGGAACTTGACCGCGTCGGCGCCCGCCAGTACCGCGCCGTCGATCAGGCGGCGAGCG
>DASROG010000581.1:0-15680 GCA_035646995.1 Myxococcaceae bacterium | reverse complement strand
CGTTGGATGCGGCCAGGATCGGCGTGGTGGAGCGGTAGTTGCGTTCGAGCTTCACGACCCGGGCCCCCTCGAACCGGGCCGGGAACTCCAGGATGTTGCGCACCGTCGCCGCCCGAAACCCGTAGATGGCCTGGGCGTCGTCGCCCACCACGGTGAGGCCGCGCCCGTCGGGACAGAGACGGTCCAGCAGCTCCGCCTGGAGCGCGTTGGTGTCCTGGTACTCGTCGACCAGGACGTGGTCGAACTGCGCGCGGACGGTGGGGCCGGCGCTCTCCGCCCCGAGCAGGGCATGGAAGAAGAGGAGGAGGTCGTCGTAGTCCAGGACGCGCTGCTCGGCCTTGCGATCCACGTAGGTCCGGAAGAGGAGCTTCAGCCCATCGATCTGCTCGGTGCACCAGGGAAAGGCGCGGGTCAGGATGCCGTCGAGCGGCGCGCGGGCATTGACGCACCGGCTGTAGATGTCGAGGCAGATCGCCTTGCGCGGGAAGCGCCGCTTGCCCCGGCCGAGCTCGAGCTCGGCCCGGAGCACCTCCAGCAGGTCCTCCGAGTCCCCCCGGTCGTGGATGGTGAAGCCCGGGTGAAGGCCGATGCGGTCCCCGTGCTGCCGCAGGAGCCGGGTGGCCACGGAGTGGAAGGTCCCGCCCCACACCCGCGAGGAGGCCGGGCGATCCAGGGCCGCACGTCCGAGCAGCCCGTCCACCCGCCGCAGGAGCTCGCCCGCGGCCCGGCGGGCGAAGGTGAGGAGGAGGATCCGCTCGGGTGGAACGCCCCGGGCGATGAGCTGCGCCACCCGATGGGCGAGGGTGGTGGTCTTTCCCGTGCCGGCGCCGGCGACGACCAGCAGCGGGCCGTCTCCGTGGAGCGCCGCCTCGCGCTGCGCCTCGTTGAGCCCGTCGAGCATCCGGACGCCGAAGTTAGTCGGCCTCTTGGGTCCTGCTCAAGTGTTCAGGCCGGGGGTCGTCCGGCGTTCCGCACTGCAGCGCTTTGCGTTAGGTGGGCCCACCCGTTCCCAGGAGGGGCTCACATCGTGACTCGATCGTTGCTCGCCGTGCTCTCCGCCATGCTCACCGCTGCGCCGGCCCTGGCCCAGGACACCACCGTGGCGCCAACGTTCGGGTACGCGGCGAAGCCCAAGGAAGACGCCAAGGACACTGGCTGGAAGGCGGAGGCGAAGGCGGGGCTCCTGTGGCTCGCAGGGAACGCGGACTCGACCAGCCTGAGCGCGGGACTCAAGGTCACGCGTGATGCGATGTGGCAGCGGTACTCGCTCACCGCGAACTATGCCTTCGCCAAGTCGCGGATCTACGCGGTGCCGGCGGGGCGCACCACACCCATCACCTCGCTGGACGAGCTGGATTCCGTCAGCTCGCTGACGACCCGGCTCTGGAACGTCACCCCACGGTTCGACCAGTGGCTGATCCACCGCAACGAGCCGGGGGACACGTCGCTCTACGTGCTGGCCAACATCGCCTCCGACTTCGCAGCCGGCAAGAAGCTCTTCGGCGGCGGCCAGCTGGGCGTGAGCACGCTCATCCTCAAGGCCGGCGCGCACAGCCTCACCGGGGAGCTCGGCTACGATTTCACCTATCTCCAGCCGTACGACACGCCCAGTCAGCCGGCCAAGGGTTATTCGATCCACTCGCTCCGGGTTGCGCTGGCCTACGTGTGGGACATCGCCAAGACCACCAAGTTCACCGCCGGCGCCGAGTACCTGGTGAACCTCAACAAGGAGGATGGAGCGCCGGACGCCGACGACCCGACCGGTGTGCCCAGCTTCCAGGACCATCGGGTCAACGCCCTGGTGAGCCTCACCACGCAGGTCTACGAGCGGCTCTCCCTCAGCGTGAGCTGGACCGGCCGGTACGACGCCAAGCCCCAGCTCGCGCAGCTGCCGGCCGGAGCTCCCCCGGGCTCGAGTGCCTTCCTCCGGACCTTCGACAGCATCACCCAGGTCCAGTTCGTCTACACCCTCGGCTGACGGAGCACGGGGAGGCACGGGTCGCCCCAGGGCTGGTGCCGGCATCGGGGCCGGGGAGAGACTGCGGAGGTCATGAGCCTCCGCACCGAGCAGCAGGACAGCATCCTGGTCGTCACTCTCGACCGCCCCGAGCGCCGGAACGCCGTGGACGCCGCCACCTCCGCGGCGCTCGCCTCCACCTTCCGGGAGTTCGACGGAAATCCCTCACTGTCCGTCGGGATCCTCACCGGCGCGGGCGGGCACTTCTGCGGCGGGGCGGATCTCAAGGCCATCGCCGAGGGCGAGCTCCGCGCGGTGCGCCCCGATGGCGACGGGCCGATGGGCCCCACGCGGCTCCGGCTGGGCAAGCCGGTCATCGGCGCCATCGAGGGGTACGCCGTGGCGGGGGGCCTGGAGCTCGCGCTGTGGTGCGACCTGCGGGTCGCTTCCGAGGAAGCCATCCTCGGCGTGTTCTGCCGGAGGTTCGGCGCACCGCTCGTCGACCTCGGGACGGTGCGGCTGCCGCAGATCGTCGGCCTCGGCCGGGCGATGGACCTGATCCTCACCGGGCGGCCGGTCAAGGCGCAGGAGGCCTGGACCATGGGGCTGGTCAACCGGGTCGTCCCGGAGGGACAGGCGCTCCGGGCCGCGCTCGAGCTCGCCCGCGAGCTCGCCGCGCTCCCGCAGACCTGCATGCGCAACGACCGGCTCTCGATGCTCGAATCGCTGGAGCTCGATTCACCACGAGCCATGGAGAACGAGGTCCGCCGGGGTCAGCAGACACTCGCCTCCGGGGAGACGTCCGCCGGCGCTGCACGGTTCCGCGGCGGCGAGGGCCGCCACGGGCGCTGAAGGACGACGCAGCATCCGTTGAGACCGATTTAGGGACTGTTTAGGGAACGCCACCCGGCTGCGGGTGGCACAAGCCACCGCACCGATGGCGCGTTCCCACGCACTCCTGGCCGCTTTCCTCGCCGCGCTGGCCCCGGCGGCGCACGCCGCGGCTCCGCTCCCGCAGCACCTCCGGGACACGGGGCTCTACTCCCGGGGCGGCGGAGGGGAGATCGCGGCCGACGTCCTTCCCTTCATCCCGCAGTACGCGCTGTGGAGCGACGGTGCCGAGAAGCGCCGGTGGATCCGCCTGCCCCCCGGCGGCCGCATCGATGCGCGCGATCCGGACCGCTGGGTGTTTCCGGTGGGCACCCGACTGTGGAAGGAGTTCAGCCTCGGCCGCCGGCTCGAGACGCGGATGCTCGAGCGCACGCACTCGGGCTGGCGCTTCGCCACCTACGTCTGGACCGAGGACGGGGCCGACGCGATCCTCGCTCCGCCCGAGGGAGCCCGCGCGGGGGTGGAGATTCCGGGCGGAGGCCGCTGGACCATCCCCGGCACCGCGGACTGCAGGGCCTGTCACGAGGGCCAGCCCAACCCGGTGCTCGGCTTCAACGCGCTTCAGCTCTCGTCGGACCGGGACCCGGGCGCGCCCCATCACGCCTCGAAGGCGGCCGCCCAGGTGCACCTCGAGGACCTCCTCGCCCGCGGGTTGCTGCGCGGGCTTCCTCCTGCGCTCGCCGCCACCCCGCCTCGCATCGCCACCTCGCGGCCGGACGAGCGCGCGGCGCTCGGGTACCTGCACGCCAACTGCGGCATCTGCCACAACCGGCATGGGCCGCTCACCGGACTCGGCCTGGACCTGCTGCAGAGCCTCTCCGAAGGGCCAGCCTCGGTGGAGCGGACCCGCGCCTCGGCGCTCGCGGTGCGCGCGCTGCGCCCGGTGGGCGACGCCGAGGTGCGGGTGGACCCGGGGAAGCCGGAGCACAGCGTGCTCCTCCGCCGGATGGGTGCCCGCGACCCGCTGGACCAGATGCCGCCGCTCGGGTCGGAGAAGCCCGACCGCGAGGGGCTCGCGCTCGTGGAGCGCTGGATTCACTCACTCGCAGACCGGAGAACGCCATGACCCCCAAGACGACGCTGCTCGCCGCACTCTCGATGTCCTCCCTCGCCCTGGCTGCCCCGGGCACCACCCCGACCGCGCAGGTCAAGCGGGGCGAATATCTGGTGTCCTTCGGCGGCTGCCACGATTGCCACACCCCGAAGAAGATCGGCGCGAAGGGTCCCGAGCTCGACACCGAGCGGCTGCTGTCGGGACATCCCGAGCAGATGACCGTGACGCCGGCCCCCGCACTCCAGGCTCCGTGGCTGGCGGCGACCGTGGGCACCATGACCGCCTGGTCGGGCCCGTGGGGCATCAGCTACGCCGCCAACCTCACTCCCGACCGGGAGACGGGCCTCGGCGCGTGGACCGAGCAGAACTTCGTCGACACCATGCGCACCGGGCGGCACATGGGCCGCGGCCGGCCCATCCTCCCGCCGATGCCCTGGGAGATGGTGGGCAAGCTCACCGATCAGGACCTCAAGGCCGTGTTCGCCTATCTGCGCACGCTGCCCACGGTGAAGAACCGGGTGCCGCAGCCGACTCCGCCGGCCAGCGCCTCGGCCGCCCCCGGGCCCACGGCCGCGAAGTGAACGCTCCGCCGGTCCAGCCCTGCACCCGAGGATTGACGTCGGGCCGGTGCTGTCCGAGCGTCGATGGCCGAGGAGGGCTCCCGGGATGGAGATCCAGCACGACCCGAACCGCCGCCGCTTCTTCACCGAGGTGAGCGGCGGGACCGCCGAGCTCGCTTACCGGCCCATCGCCGACCACACCATCGAGCTGGTCCACACCGAAGTGCCCGACGCCGCGGCAGGTCAGGGAATCGGGGGAAAGCTGGCCCGGGCCGCCTTCGGCTGGGCCCGTCAGACCGGGACGAAGCTGGTGGTGACCTGTCCGTTCGTGCAGAAGTGGCTCGAACGCCACCCGGACGAGCAGGATCTGGTAAGCCCCCGACCCGGCGGCGGTTGACCGCCGGTCGACCCGGTCGAGATGCCGGGTGGGAGGGGACATGCGCTTTCTCCTGCACCTGGTGGTGACCGCGGTCGCCTTCTGGGTCGCCACCCGGCTGGTCAGCGGCCTCAGCTACGAGGGACCGCTTCCGGGGCTGCTGCTGGTCGCGCTCCTGTTCGGGGTGGTGAACGCGGTGCTGGGAAGCATCCTCCGGTTGCTCGCGCTGCCGGTGACGTTCCTCACCCTCGGGCTCTTCGCCCTGGTCATCAACGCCATCCTCTTGTGGGTGACCGGCGCGGCGGCTCGCTCGCTGGGGCTCGGGCTGCGGGTCGACGGGTTCCTCGCGGCCTTCCTGGGCGCCTTGGTCATCGGCGTGACGCGTGTGGTGCTCAACGCGGTGGTCGATCGGCGTGACCGTCGCTAAGGTGCCGAGCATGCGGCGCGCCGTCGTGCCCTCCCTGGTCGTGGTCCTCGCCGGTCTCCTCGCGAGCTGTGCGCACGAGGAGCCGCTCCCGCCTCACGACGTGCTCCCGCCCGAGGCGCAGGCCCTGCCGGAGAGCGGGCGCTTCGTGCTCACCGGGATCCGCCAGCCCATCGTGGCGCTCATCACCGCGAACGGCATCCAGGGGCCGGACGTGAACCTCGGCCGCTACCCGTCGCAGAACGGGCCCACCGCCTGGCGAGGAACGGCATTCGGCCGTGACCTCAACCTCACGGTCTCCTCCGACGGAGCGGAGGGCGTCGTCGGGAGGACGCCGTTCAACCTGAAGGTCACACCGGGCCCGGACGGGATGGTGGTGAACGGGCTCATCGGCGGCACGCCCTCGACCGTGACCATCAGCAAGGCGCGCATCAACGGCTCATTCGGCCGGTGCGGCTACGACCTTCGCTTCCAGGGGCAAGCCTACCTGGGACCGCGGAGCTGCGGGGGCAATCCCATCCAGGTCGGCGTGACCTTGCCCACCATCCTCACCACCTGGCCCGACGCGGAGGTGGCCACGGCGCTGTCTCTGCTGATGTCCGGCCGCTGAGGCCGGCGCACGCTCACCGGCCCCGCATCTCACAGCGCCGCGCGGGTGAGCGTGATGTCCGCCTCCTTCCACGCCTCCGCGAGCTTCCTCCGCGTGGCGGCGGCCTCGTCCTTCTTGCCTTGCGCCGCGAGCGAGGCCGCGAGCCCGTACAGGGCCCAGCCGTTGCCGGGGTTGCGCCTCAGGTCCTCGCGGAACACCGCCTCGGCCTCCTTCGGCTTCCGGGCGTCCAGCAGCGCGGAACCGAGGTAGTGGCGCATCGGATAGAACCAGTCCGCGGGCTCGTCGTAGGCGAACCCATCCTCCTGGGCCACCGCGCGCTGCCAGGCGGCGATCGCCGGCTTCCACTTCCGGGCCCTCTCGGCGATGCGGGCCTCGATGGCGTCCGCGCCCAGGCGGCACATCGCCGACGCGGGGTTCTGGCCGGCGATCACCTCGGGTGGGATCTTCGTCGCCAGCGTCCGCAGCTCGCGCATCGTCGCCTGGGCCTCGCCCGTCCTTCCCGTCGAGGCCAGCGCCATCCCGCGGGCGTGAAGCCAGAGCCCGGTGAGCGTGGGGTACTTCTCGGGCGGACGGGGCTCGACCAGGATCTCCTTCCACTTCCCGAACCGCACCATGACCAGGAGCGGCTCGGAGGCGAAGAAGTCCATCCCCGGCATCATGTCCAGCATCTCCGGCGGGAGGGCCTTGGTGGCCTCCCGCGCGGCACGGAGTGACTCCTCGGAGCGGCCGAGCATCGACGCCGAGTACGCGAGGAACCCGTGGTTGTGTCCGAGGTACATCGGGTAGTAGCCGGGCGGCCGCGTCCGCGAGAGGTAGGCCTCGTCGGCGCGCACCGCTCGGCGGTTCGCCTCGGACGCGTCGGCGTAGCGTCCGACCCGCTGGAAGATGTGCGCCGGCATGTGGACGATGTGCCCGGCGGCGGGCATCAGCGCGCCGAGCCGCTCGGCGGAAGGCACGGCACGGTCCGGCCTCGAGGACGCCTCCACCGCGTGGACGTAGTAGTGGTTCGCGCCGGGGTGGGTGGTGTTGCGCGCCAGCACCTTCTCCAGAGTGGCGACGATCTCCTCGGTCCCGGGCGCCGGCTTTCCATCCAGGCTCCAGAGGCGCCACGGGTTCACGTCCATCAGGGACTCGGCGAAGATGACCTGCACGTCGTCGTCGTCCGGGTACGCCCGGGCAACCTCGCGCATCGCCCCGGCGAACGCCTCGTTCAGTGGCTGCTGCGATGGCGGGTCCAGCGGCTGCGGCCCCTTGTGGCGCGAGGCCAGCGCGGTGATGAGCGCCTGCTCCACCAAGCGGGCCCGGGCCGCGCGCTCCCGGGCGGCCTGCAGCGCGTCCCACGCCGCCTGCGCCCGGTCCGGGAGCATGGGGACGTTGTAGTTGGGCCCCAGCGTCCACGCCACGCCCCAGAAGCACGCGGCGCAGCCGGGGTCGAGCTCCGCCGCGCGGGCGAAGGAGCGAGTCGCCTCGTCGTGGTTGAAGCCGTACGCCAGCCGCAGGCCCTGATCGAAGTAGCGCTGGGCCTCGGGCGAGGCGGTCCCCACCGGGCGGGTGTGGGTCCCGAGGTCGTCGAACAGCTGCGCTCCCTGGGCGAGGGCGACGACGGAGGCCGGAAGCGCCGGCGGAGGTGGGGCCTCGGTTGCCGTGACGGCGGAGGCCCGAGGGGGAGGCGACGAGGGGCCTCCAGCACAGGCGACGGCGAGGACCAGCAGCGTGCAGGGCAGGCGCACCGTGGGGACCTCCGGCATGAGGGGGACGGCCATGCTACGGCAGCCCGGCGTCGCCGATCGGTCGATCAGTACGGCCGCTGGCCGACCCAGTTCCCCGGCGGGCTGTAGTCGCAGACCCAGAAGTCCCAGGTGGGAAAGCCGCTGAATGGCGAGTTGGTGGTGCAGCGCGCGAAGGCGCACCCGACGAGGGTGCTGTCCCGCCAGACGATCTGCGTGTAGTGGCCGCAGGCCTTCCCCGGCGCGCAGGTGTTCGAGGCGTAGTCGTAGTCCGCCGCTTCCGAAGCCCAGGCCTGCACCACCTCGGCGATGCTGGGCCAGTGTCCCGGCGAGCTCGCGGCGATGTTCTCACCGAGGTTCCCGCGGCCGGCGTTGTGCTGGTAGACGCAGTGCGCAGCCCACTGGGCCGCGACTGCTTCCACCTCGGCGGACCACTGTGTGGCGGGAAGCGGGGGAGAAGGGGTGGGCGTCGCGGTGCTCCGGACCTGATCGTGCGCCTGGAGGGCCACCCTCGCCAGGTCCGTGGTGGGGTCGGAGGGGCTCGGCCCGTCACCGCCGTCCTTCGGGTCGAAGAGGTCGCACGCGGGGACCGCGAGCAGCAGGAGCAGTCCGGCGAGAGTGGGGAGCGAGCGGGTCATCGACCCTGGAAGTCTAGGGCCGCTTCCCGCTGCCCGGCAGGGTCAGCCGGGCCGGACGCGGGGCTCCTGGGAGTGGGCGTGCGCCAAGCGCGCACACCCGCCCTCCCACGTGGAGAAGGATGGGCGCCGTCCTCCGGCATGCACCGGGTCGGCGAGAGTCCCGAGCCCTCTCGGCCCCTCGGTGATCCTCTCTGCACGTGGCACGACCTCCCACGTGCAGAAAGTACCGCCCGGCTGGGTGCCGTCCTCAGGCATCCGCCTCGTCTCGAACGCAGCTCCGGAGCGCCCGCAGCAGCGCCTCGACGTCCACCGGCTTCTGGACCACGGCCCGGACCAGCGGCAGCCGATCCGCGAAGCGCGACACCGGTCCGAATCCGCTCACCACCACCACCCCGAGGTTCTGCTCGCCTCGGGCGCCGAGCTCCTGGAGGAACTCGTGGCCGTTGAGTCGGGGGAGCACCAGGTCCAGCACCACCGCGTCGGGGCTCTGGCTGGTGGCGATCACCTCCAGGGCGCGCTGGCCGTCCTCGACCCCGATGCACGCGTACCCGTGCTCCTCGAGCAGGCTACACATCAGCTCCCGCTGCGCCGCGTCGTCCTCGACCACCAGGATGGTCCGCGTCATCCCGCCCACTCCTGCCCCCCGGCCACTCGATTCTGCGCCGGACCCCAGTCGGGGCCCAGCCCACCGCCCGCGATTGTTTCCGCCAGACGACCCAACGGACGCCACGGGCTGGCGTGCCGATCGGGCCTACCCCTCGACGAGAGGGGAGACGACCGCGGCCATCGGGATCGCCTCGTAGCGGAGCCCGATGCCAGCCCGGATGGCCGGGTCCTCCTCCTGGAGGAGCTGGAGCGCAGCCTCGCCTTCGACCCGGACGATGCCCAGGCCCCAGGGGCCTGCCGGATCGAGCACCGGGCCGAAAGCAAGGGCGATTCCCTCGACCATGCGGGCGGTCCAGTACTGGACGTGCTCTTCCATCGCCGAACGCTCCTCGGCAGTCATGTCCTGGGGAAAGGAAGGTCGGGGCGGGATGAGCTTGCAGAGGAAGTAGCGAGGGCCGGGCGTCATTGGGGTCGGCATGATCGGTCCAGGGAACAGCCCGGGCACCCGGCGCACTCCCGAAATTGTCCACCGGCCGTGACACACGCCCGGGCGTGGCGCCAGGGGGACGGGGGGACCTCTCGACACCGAACCGCTCCGACCCAGAGAGAGCCCGGCTGCGGCGGACAGCCGGTGCGTTCGCAAGAGACTCGCCCGCCGAAGACGTGCCACACTCCGCCGCCGGCTCGTCCAGGAGGGGAGGGTCTCATGCGGATCGTGGTGTGCGTGGCGACGCTTCTGTGCGGCGTCGCGTCCGGGCAGCAGTCTCCGCTCATCGCGGTGAAGACCGGCCAGCTCCTCGACCCGGTGGCCCAGAAGGTACGGACCGGGGCGGTGGTGGTTGTCCAGGACGGGCGCATCAAGTCGGTCGGCGACTCCGTGCCGGCCGGCGCGCAGGTGGTGGATGCCTCGAACCTCAGCGTGTCGCCGGGGTTCATCGACGCTCATACCCACGTGCTGATCCAGGGGGATGCCACCGAGGTCGAGTACGACGACCAGCTCCTCAAGGAGTCGCTGCCGTACCGGGCTCTCCGGGCAACCCGGGCGATGCGCATCGCCCTGGAGCACGGCTTCACCACGCTCCGGGACATCGGAAACGAGGGCGCGGGCTTCGCCGACGTGGATCTGCGGAAGGCGGTGTCCAAGGGGATCATCGTCGGCCCGCGGCTCTTCGTCGCCACGAAGGCGCTCGCGCCCACCGGGGCCTACGGGCTCGGGGGCACCAGCTACTCGTGGCAACTGGAGATGCCCAAGGGGGTCCAGCTCTGTGACGGTGCCGATGGCTGCCGGCAGGCGGTCCGCGACCAGATCGCCCACGGCGCCGACTGGATCAAGGTCTACGTGGACCGTGGCTACTTCAAGCGGCCCGATGGGCAGATCCGCAGTCTCCCCAACTTCACCGAGGAGGAGCTGAAGGCCATCGTCGACCAGGCGCACCGGACCAACCGGAAGGTGGCCGCGCACAGCATGACTCCCACCGGCCACGCCATCGCGCTCGCCGCGGGGGTGGACTCGATCGAGCACGGCGACGTCATCGACGACGCCACGGCGAAGCAGATGGCGCAGAAGAAGGTGTACCTCTGCCCGACGCTGACCGTGTCCGCCTTCGTCGACGGTCCGCGGAGCAAGACCAATCCCATCTGGAGCGCGCTGAGCAAGGCGGCGGACGAGTCCTTCCGCCGGGCGCTCGCCGCCGGGGTTCCCATCGCGCTCGGAACCGACGCCGGCGGATTCGACTGGGACAAGATCAACCAGGCCGAGGAGTTCAAGCGCTACGTCGACCGGGGGATGACGAACTGGCAGGCGCTGCGGTCGGGCACCGTCGTGGCCGCGACGCTCCTCGGCAAGGAGTCGGAGCTGGGCACGGTGGCACCGGGGGCCTACGCAGATCTGGTGGGGATGAAGGAGGATCCCCTCAAGGACATCACTGCCACCCAGCGGGTCTCCTTCGTCATGAAGGAGGGAGTGGTCATCGTGCCACCCGGTCGCTGAACGCCGGAGGGTCCTGGCCGACCACTGGGGCGCCCCGCAACTTCGCCGGGGGAGCCCGGGTTCGACTCCGAGGAACGGACGCGGCGCCGACGCCGCGTCCCGCTGTCAGGAGACGAACCCGTGAAGACCGTGGTGAGGATGATCGTCGTGGTGAGCGCGCTCTCGTCGGTGGCGATGGCCGCCGAGGTGGACCGCCGCGAGGCCCGCCAGCAGGAGCGCATCGCCCAGGGTGTGCAGAGCGGCCAGCTGACCCCCGGCGAGACCGCCCGGCTGGAACGGCAGGAGGAGCGGATCGACGCGCGGATCGACCGTGAACGCGCGGAGAACGGCGGACATCTGACGCCTGCCGAACGGCGGAGCATCAACCGGCAGCAGAACCGCGAGAGCCGCCGGATCTACGCGGCGAAGCACAACGCGCGGCACGAGTGAGGGGAGCGGCGTCGTAACACTCCGCCCTCGAAGGTCGGCGCGGCGGTGGTCTCTGACCGCTGAGTCACTCGAGCCCGACGTCCTTCCGCGGGTTCCCCACCATCGATCGCGGCACGACCACCTTGTCGAACTGCTCGGCGGTGACGTGGCCGGAGGCCAGCGCCGCCTCGCGCAGGGTCATCCCCTTCTGGTGTGCCTCGTGGGCGATGTGCGCGGCCTTGTCGTAGCCGATCACCGGGCTCAGCGCGGTCACCAGCATCAGGGACTCGCCTACGTACCGATCGATGCGTGACCGGTCGAGCGTGATCTGCTCCAGGCTGTGCTCCCGCCACCGGTCGCACACGTCGGCCAGGATGGTGGAGGAGTGGAGCACGTTGTAGAGGATGATCGGCCGCATCGCATTCAGCTCGAAGTTCCCCTGCGAGCCAGCGAACGCCACCGCGGTGTCGTTCCCGATGACCTGGATCCCCACCATCACCACCGCCTCCTCCTGGGTGGGGTTCACCTTGCCGGGCATGATCGACGAGCCCGGCTCGTTGGCGGGGAGGTTGAGCTCGTGGAGCCCGGCCCGTGGCCCGCAGCCCAGCCAGCGGACGTCGTTGGCGATCTTGATCAGCGGCACCGCCAGCCCGCGGAGCGCGGCGCTCACGCTCACCATCGGGTCGAGCGAGCCGATGGCCGCGAACTTGTTCCGGGCGGTCACGAAGGGATGGTCGGTGAGCCGGGCGATCTCCTTCGCGATGCGCTCGCCGAAGTCGGCCGGCGCGGTGATGCCCGTGCCCACCGCGGTGCCGCCGGCGGCCAGTGGATAGAGGCGCTCCATGGCCCGCTTCACCTCGGCCAGCGCGTCCTCCATCTGGATGGCGTAGCCGCTCCACTCCTGGCCCACGGTGAGCGGGGTCGCGTCCTGCAGGTGAGTGCGGCCGATCTTGACCACGTCGACCCACTCGCGGGCCTTGGCCCAGAGGACCTTGGTCAGCGCCTCGATGCTCGGGATGAGGTGGTTCGCCAGCTCCAGGACCACCGCCACGTGCATCGCCGCGGGGAAGGTGTCGTTCGACGACTGCGACATGTTGACGTGGTCGTTGGGGTGCACCGGCGTCTGCGTCCCGAGGGTCCCGCCGGCGAGCTGGATGGCCCGGTTGGCGATCACCTCGTTCACGTTCATGTTCGACTGGGTGCCCGAGCCGGTCTGCCAGACGTAGAGCGGAAACTCGTGGGTGTGCTTGCCGGCGATGACCTCGTCCGCGGCGCGGTCGATGAGCTCGGCCTTGTCCTTGGGCAGGCGGCCCAGCGCGGCATTCACCCGGGCGGCGGCCTTCTTCACGATGCCGTAGGCGCGGTAGACCGCCTGGGGCATCCGGTCCTCGCCGATGGAGAAGTGATGGAGCGAGCGCTGGGTCTGTGCACCCCAGAGCCGCTCGTGAGGGACCCGCACCGCGCCCATCGAGTCGGTCTCGATGCGGTACTTCCCGCCCTCGACCACGGTGCCTGCCTTCTCTCCCGTCGTGCCGTGCGCCATCTGTTCCGGGCCTCCTGTTCCCCGCTATACCGCGCGGCCCGTCCTATCACCGCGGAACGGTTCCTAGAGGAGGGGACGGTATGATGGGGTCCAGAAGCGGGCGGCGATGGCCGCTCGCACCGCGTCCTCGGAGCTGGCCGGGGCCATGCCCGATTCCTGGGCCTCCCGCGCCACCGCCAGGGCGATGTCCTGAGTCAGGCCGGGGAGCTCGTCCAGCGCCGGGAGCAGCGGAGCCGAGGGATCCTTCCGGGCGGGTGATCGCGCCCCCAGGGCCCGTGCCGCGGCCAGCATCATCCCGTCGGTCACCCGCCGCGCCCCGACACCCAGCACACCGAGGCCCACCGCGGGAAAGATGTAGACGTTGTTGCACTGCGCGATCCGGCGGGTGACTCCGGCGTAGGTCACCGGGGCATAGGGGCTGCCGGTGGCGATGAGCGCCCGGCCATCGGTCCAGCGGAGAAGGTCGTGGGGAGTGGCCTCGCAACGCTCGAGCGGGTTGGAGAGCGGGAAGATGATCGGGCGCTCCACCCGGGCCGCCATCGCCCGGACCGCCGTCTCGTCGAACAATCCGCACTGGGCCGAGACCCCGAGCAGCACCGTGGCCCCGGTCGCTTCGAGCACCGCGTCGAGGGAAATGCGTCCGGACTCGTCGTGGCGGAAGCCCGACACCGCCTCGAACGGCTGCGCGTAGGCTCGCTGACCGGGGGTGAGGTCGGGAAGCCGGTCGTGGATGAGGCCCTGGCGGTCCACGAGGAAGATCCGCCGGTGCGCCCCCTCCTCGCCGACGCCCTCGGAGCGCATCGCCTGGAGGAGGTACGCGGCCAGCCCGACGCCGGCGCTGCCCGCCCCGGCGATCACGATGCGCTGATCGCCGAAGCGCCCGCCGGTGGCGCCCAGCGCGCCTATGAGCGCGGCCACCACCACCGACGCGGTGCCCTGGATGTCGTCGTTGAAGGTGCAGAGCTGATCCCGGTACCGCTCGAGCAGCGGGGCCGCGTGGTCGCGGGCGAAGTCCTCCCACTGCAGCAGCACCCCGGGGAGCACCCGCTTCACGGCGGTCACGAACCGATCGACGAAGTCGAAGTAGGCATCTCCACCCACCCGCTCGTGGCGCCATCCGATGTAGTCCGGCTCCGCCAGCCGCTCGGGGTTGTTGGTGCCCACGTCGAGGCAGATCGGAAGGGTGCGCGAGGGCTCGATGCCACCGAAGAGCGTGTAGAGCTGGAGCTTGCCGATGGAGATGCCCATCCCGCCGGTGCCCTGGTCGCCGATTCCGAGCACCCGCTCCCCGTCGGTGACCACGATCACCTCCACGTCGCGGCGGGGGCGGTTCTCGAGCAGCGCCTCCAGCCGGTCCGCCATGGGGTATTGGAGGAAGAGGCCACGTGGCCGGCGGTAGATCTGCGAGAACTGGGCGCAGGCCTGGGCCACCACCGGGGTGTAGACCACCGGAACCATCTCGGTGAGATGGCGGCGAAGGACGGCGTAGCAGAGGGTCTCGTTGTTGTCCTGGAGCGCCCGGAGATAGATGTGCCGCTCCAGGTCGTCCGCCTTCCGGCGATAGGCCTCGTAGGCGCGCGCGCACTGCTGCTCGAGCGTCTCCACCACCGGGGGGAGCAGGCCATCGAGGCCCAGCCGGATGCGCTCCTCGGAGGTGAAGGCGGTGCCCCGGTTGGCGATGGGGTCCTCGAGCAGCGCGGTGCCGGTGGGCAGGGAATGGACGGTGTCGGCCAGGGCGCGCATTGGTGAACCGGCGCCGCACTCTACACCGGCCGGGTCAGGGGCCGGCTCGCGCGCACGACCGGGCGATGCGCTCGCGCTCCCGGACGAGCGCCTGGACGTCGCCCAGCGGGGGGTTGTCGGGCAAGACGTCGAGCGCGCGCTGCACCGCGTCGACCGCCTCCTCGCACAGGCCGATCGCGCTGAGGACAAGCGCCCGGGCGACGAAGACCGTCGGGTTCCAGGGCTCGAGCTGCTCGGCACGCGCCACGCTCCTCAGCGCACCGGCGGAATTCCCCGCCCGCACTTCCTCGATGGCGTGCGCGGTGAGCGCGTCGACGTCGTCCGGAGCGGCGGTGACCGCGGCCAGGGCGGCCTCCTGGCGACCCTCGACCGGACCCCCGCCGTCGCGCAGCACGCGGGCGAGAAAGACCCGTGCCTCGGCACTCCGGGGAAAGTTCTGCACCAGTGTCTCTGCGCGCTCGCGGCGGACGTCCGGGTCGCGCTCCAGCTCCGCCAGCCGGAGCTGCGGAATCGGCTCCTCGGGAGCAGCGGCCGCGGCGGCCTCGAGCTCCGTCCGCACCCGCGGGGCGAACCCCTCGCCACCCTGGATCCGCGCCGCCATCTCCCACAGGTCGGCGAGAGCGAGGTGGACCTCCCAGCGAGCAAGGAGGCGCACGGTGCCGGTCCCGGACGCAGGGGGCGGAGCGACGGCACGTACCTCGCTGGGCCAATCCACAGACCCCTGGAGCATCCAGAAGACCTTTTCCTGGAGCGGGGCCAGGTCGAGCCCGCTCTTCAGGTCCGCCCAGGCGCGACGCCAGGAGGTTCCACCAGCGAGCGCCGCCTCGAGCGCTCGCATCCGCACGGGCTCTCGCGCTCGGAGCACTCCGACCCAGAGTCGGGCAGAGAGGTACAGGTCGTTCAGCTCGTCAGGGGTGGCGCTCTCCCATCGGCGCGACTCGGTCTCGTCGAGCGAGAGGAGCCTGCGCGGAACGGCATTCCCGGTCGCGCCGATCTGCGTCTGTCCCCGCAGGTTCAGCCCCCGCCAGTACAGCTGGTCCGCCCGGAGGATCCCGAAGCGAACGCGGCGATCATCGACCGCGAAGATGGTCTCGAGATAGCCGGCCAGCCCCTCGTGGAACCAGCGCGGCGCGCCGGGCATGCGGTGGCGGAT
>DASROG010000580.1:0-2222 GCA_035646995.1 Myxococcaceae bacterium | reverse complement strand
GACGCTGGCGATGCTCCCCGGGAGCCGTCCGAGCGAGCTGCATCGCCTGCTCCCCCCGATGGTGGAGGGCGCGGCCCTCCTGCAGCGCGAGCGCCCCGAGCTGCAGATCGTCGTTCCGGTCGCGCCGGGGCTGGACCCGGCGGCGGTCCAGGCGGCCTTCGCCGCGAGGGGGCTCCACCCCACCCTGGTCGACGGCCGGGCCGCGGAGGTGGTCGGCGCATCCGACGTCGTGGTGGTGGCCTCCGGCACCGCCACCCTCGAGACGGCGCTGATGCTCCGCCCGATGGTGGTGGTGTACCGGATGTCGGCTCTGAGCTGGGCGGTGGGCCGGCTCCTGGTGAAGGTGGCCTTCGTCTCGCTGGTGAATCTCCTGAGCGGGCGGCGGCTGGTGCCCGAGCTGCTCCAGTCCCACCTGCGCCCCGAGGCGGTGGCCGAGGAGGTGCGTCGTCTCTGGGTGCCGGGGAGCGAGCGCGAGGCGCAACTCGAGGGCCTCCGGGCGCTCCGGAGCCGTCTGGGGAGCGGCCCGACCGCGTCGCGCGTGGCGGACGAAGTGCTGGAGGTCCTCGACGCGCGTGCTAAGGACGCGGGGCTCCGAAGCGCCCGATGAATCCAGCCCTTGTCTGCATTCCCACCTACAACGAGCGTGAGAACGTCGAGTCCATCGTCCGCGCGGTGCTCGCCGCCGACCCGCGGGTGGACGCCCTGGTGGTCGACGACGCGAGCCCCGACGGCACCGGCGAGCTGGCAGACGCCCTGGCCCGGGGGTCGCCTCGGGTCCACGTGCTGCATCGGGCGGGCAAGTCCGGGCTGGGCAAGGCGTACCTCGCCGCCTTCGACTGGGCGCTCCAGCGCGAGTACCGCTTCGTGCTGGAGATGGACGCGGACTGGAGCCACGACCCTGGCTACCTCCCGACGCTCATCGACCGCGCCTCGACCGATGCGGACCTGGTCCTGGGAAGCCGCTGGGTGACTGGCGGCGGGACGCGGAACTGGGGCATCGGCCGGCGCTTCATCAGCCGCGGGGGCTCGTTCTATGCCCGCACCATCCTCGGCGTCGGGATCCGCGACCTCACCGGCGGCTTCAAGTGCTTCCGGGCCGAGGTGCTCCGGGCCATCGACCTGCCCACCGTGACCAGCACCGGCTACGGCTTCCAGATCGAGCTCACCTACCGGGCCATCAAGAAGGGGTTCCAGGTGGTGGAGGTTCCCATCGTCTTCGAGGACCGGCGGGTGGGACAGTCCAAGATGTCGCGGGCCATCGTCCTCGAGGCGCTCGCGATGGTGTGGAAGATCCGGTGAGCGACGCGGTCTCCTCGGCGCTGGTGGCGCTCTCGGCGATCTTCTTCGTCGTGGATCCCATCGGCGTCGTGCCGATCTTCGTCGCCATGACCCATGGGGACTCGCCGGAGCAGCTGCGCGACACGGCCCGCCGCGCCTGCCTCGTGGCCGCGGGGCTGCTGGTGTTCTTCGCCCTCTGCGGGACCTTCCTCTTCAAGGTGGTGGGCGTGAGCCTCAGCGCGTTCCGGGTAGCGGGCGGCCTCGTGCTGCTCATCACCGCGCTGGACATGCTCCGGGCCCGCCAGTCCGAGACACGCACCTCGCCCGAGGAGGCGCAGGAGGCCACCGGCAAGGAGGACGTGGCCATCGTCCCGCTGGCGATCCCGCTGCTCGCCGGGCCGGGGGCCATCGCCACGGTGATGGTGCTGATGTCCCGGGCCAGCGGCGTCGTCTCGGTGGTCGCGGTCCTGGTGAGCGTGTTGGTGACCCTGGCCGCCAGCTACTTCCTGCTCCGGGGCGCCTCGCTCGTGCAGCGAGTGCTCGGGCAGTCGGGCGTGGCCATCCTCCAGCGCGTGATGGGGCTGCTCCTCGCCGCGATCGCGGTGCAGTTCATCGCCGAGGGCGGCCGCGACCTGATGGGGCTGCCTTCGGGCTGACCCCGGGCTCTACCGGGTCGCGGTGGCCCCGAGCTTCTGGACCAGCCTGTCCGCGTCCCGCTTGTGCGAGGCGATCTCCTTGCGCGCCTTCTCCAGCAGCTTCTGCAGGCTCTTGTCGGTGGTCTGCTGCTCGAAGGTCCGGACCTCGTTCAGGTCGTTGGCGTGGTCCTCGGCCATGGCCTGCATGTAGGCCTTGTCGAACTCCGCACCGCTGAGGCTCTGCAGGCGCTGCTTCGTCTGCTGCATCTTCTGCATCTCGGCCTGGTGCGCGTCGTCCTGCGGCGGCGC